>JAHFRR010000128.1 GCA_023266165.1 Thiotrichales bacterium | reverse complement strand
AGCAAGAGCTTACAAAGCGCCACGCGACGCTTCTCACCGCCTGAAAGCTTGGTGACATCCGAGTCCCACGCCGGTAGCCTTAAGGCATCCGCAGCGATATCCAACTGGCGATCCAAATCCCAGCCATTCACGGCATCGATCTTATTTTGCAGCTCGCCTTGCTCAGTCAACAGATGTGCCATCTCATCATCTGACAGAGGCTCACAGAATTTCATGCTGATTTCATCAAAGCGCGTGAGCAAGTTCTTGGTGTCTTGAACCGCTTCTTCAATATTGCCCTTCACATCTTTAGTCACCGTCAAGTGCGGCTCTTGAGAAAGATAACCGATCTTCACACCCTTACGCGGCGCGGCTTCCCCCACGATATCCTGATCTAAACCCGCCATGATCTTCAAGAGCGTCGATTTTCCAGAACCGTTGAGTCCTAGCACTCCAATCTTCGCGCCATCATAAAAAGAAAGTGAAATATCTTTTAAAATATATTTCTTAGGAGGGACAATCTTCCCCACTTTATGCATTGTAAAAATATAACTTGCCATACTGAACTTCCTGCTGCTAGAGATCTTGCGCGATCATGTTTTAAAACGTGGCTAGTTTACCCTGCTTCTCTGGGTTAACGCAATGCCCCTCTGGATGATCTGGTGTCAAACAACTACTATGCTTCTACTATATTAAAGGATCCCTGAGTTTTTGCACGATCCATCAGGGAGACCAAGGGGATCAGCAACAGCGCTAAGAGGCCAAACAGCATATTGCCATCGTTCAGGGCGATCATATTGCTTTGCGAAACCAGGGTTTGACCCAATTGGGCGTAGGCCTCTGGGGTATGCACTGTAAAGCTCTGGACTTGTAGCCAATGCTGAAAAGCAATGTGGTTAGGGGCGATCCACAGACTCATATCATGCCAACTGACTTGGCTCATATGGCTCATCACGGTACTGAAAAGCGCAACCCCCAAAGATCCTCCCAGATTACGGGAAAAATTATAAATACCTGAAGCCTCACTGAGATACTGCGCGGGCAGGCTTTGATAGGCCATCAAGGTCAAAGGCACAAAGAAGAAACCTGTGGCAAACCCTTGAATTATATTGGGTAGCATGATATTCCATTCATCGGCTTGGAGATTTAAATGCATTAAAAAATAGGCCCCTACACCATAGAGCATACTGGCCACCATCACCCACAGCCGTGCATCGCCGTATTTGAGTAAAAGCGGTGTGAGCATCATCACGCTTAAACAGGCCAATCCTCGAGGCGCCAACATCAGCCCGGCAAGACTTGCAGGATATCCCATAAAGATCTCGAGCCACAAGGGTGTCCAGGCATAGCTCCCCAGCATCACACCGTAATAGATCAGCATGATCAAACATGCCAGCGTAAAGTTTTTATCTTTAAAAATTTTAAAATTGACAATAGGATAGGCGCAGCTGATACCCCAACTGATAAAGCCCAGCCACCCTAAGCCATCGATGACGATCAGCCATTGGATTTCAGGAGAGCTCAGCCAACCGAGGGTATTGCCCTTATCCACGATCAATTGCAGTAAACCCACCGCCCACGCCAGCAAGCCTAAACCCAGCCAATCGATTTTTGTGGCCTCTGTGAGGGTTTCTGTTAAAAACGCGCGCGCCATCATAATCCCTAACACACAGAGGGGAAGATTGATAAAGAAAATCCAGCGCCAACCTATGTTCTCTGTGATATAACCGCCTAAAAGAGGCCCCATGATGGGGCCTAACATCATGCCCATTCCAAAGAATGCCATAGCTTTATTGCGGCTTGCACCTTTGAACGTATCAAGCAAAGTCGCCTGCGCCAGGGAAGGTAAAAGCGCCCCTGCAGCGCCTTGTAACCCTCGAAAGAGAATGATCTGAAATAGGCTGTGAGACAGGCCACACAGGAGCGACGCGAGCCCAAACCCAACCGTGCTGATGATCAACAATTTTTTGCGCCCAAAGCGTTTGGACAAAAACCCCGTCAAAGGCATACAAATGGCCGCAGAGACACCATACACGGTGATCGTCCAGGTGATATCATTGGGGGAGGTTGAAAGCGCGCCTTGCATGGTTTTGAGGGCCACAGAGACAATAGTAATATCCAACACCTCCACCACAGCCAGTAAGACCACGGTGACGGCGATCCATAGGGCATAGGGGTTGGAGTTCTGGTTATCCAAGGGCAACTCGAGCGTTTCTAAACAGTTGCATCCACGGCGAATAGCGCCCCCACTCGCTCGGACGCCACGACATCTGCACACTCAAAAAGCATCGCTCTGGATGCACGATCATCCCTGTCACACGACCATCAAAGCTGGTAAAACCACACACGCCACCTTCCGCGCCGGTAGGGTTTGAAGGATAGTCTTGAGAAGGCTTGCCATGGTGATCGAGGTAACGACATAACACTTGCCCTTGATGCAGGCTGTCTTCTACAGAACTGGGGCGTTTAAACTCAGCCCGTCCAGCATGGCTTGCCGTGACAATCGGAAGCTTGGAGCCGATCATGTTGGATGTCAACAAACTCTTACTCTCAAGCACTTCCACCATACTCAATCGAGACTCATACGCCTCAGATTGATTGACTGAGAAAGTGGGCCAGCTGGTTGCATGAGGAATAATATCCGTGAGATAGCTGAGCAGCTGCGCGCCATTGCCCAAGCCTAATGTCAGGGTCTGCGGGCGTTCAAAAAACTGCTGAAACGTCTCTCGCAATTTCGGGTGATTCAATAACGACTGAGCCCAAGCCCATCCGGCGCCCAGCACATCCCCGTAGGCATAACCACTCCCTACTGCCAAAAATTGGAACTGCGACAGATCCAGACGCCCTGCCCTTAAATCAGAGCTTCGCACCTCGACACACTCAAACCCTGCTTGATACAGGGCTGCCACCAATTCGCTATATCCAGTGGAGCAGCTGGACTTCAAGACTGCCGCTTTAGGTTTTACGTGATGAATGAAAGGTGCCATGTTATTTTTTTCAGGGTCAAAGGTCAAATTGGCAAATAGACCTGGGTCTTGTGGGTCTAGAGACAGTTGAAACTCAGACTTTGCAAGCTCCGGATCTCCTGTCATACACGCTAACTCATAGCTGGTGTTCACCCATTCTTTTTGGAAAACCAAGCGCTCGCAATCGATAACAACGGTGTCATCATAACGAATCACCATGCGATCAGAGGCATTAGGGGCCCCGATGACATTAGCATTGAGCTGATAATCTGAGAGTAACATCAAGACTTCATCGACATCATCTGATCTCACTTGGATCACAACACCAGGCGCTTCACTGAATAGCACCTCAGGGAGGGATCCTAAATCGCTTTCCAGATCAATGGAGAGCCCACAGTGCGAGGCAAAGGCGATTTCACAGAGCGTCGTTAATAATCCTCCATCCGAGCAATCATGATAAGCTAACAGCCACTGGCGCTTTCTCAGCGAGATCAGCGCAGGTCTGAGTCTGGATAACGCGGCAATATCGACTTCAGGAGGATACTCCACTGGAATTTTCGCTATGCCTTGTGCCGCTTGGCATTCCGCAAAGATTGAATACGCCAGCCCTTTGAACTTCGAGAGATCAATGTAGATCAGCTCGGTTTCTCCCACATAGAGCTTCAATCGAGGGATAGCTGTCGCTGCAACGTCCATCACAGGGGCGTGAGCATGCACAGTAAAAGCCAGCAAATCTGTCTGTTGTGCAGGATTTTGATGGCTATGGTTCTGGTTTTGCATTGGACTGACCGACACCGTGTCAATTCCAAATTCTTCTTTGACCGAGGCCACAAAGCCTGTCATCATTTTAGGAATAAAATCCGTCTGAGGAGATTCGTGCATCTGCCAATAGATCGCAAGCTTGATCTCTTTCAAATCCCGCACATCGGCTGCAAAAAGATTGGTAAGCGCTTCTGCGAAAGCCAATCGCATCGCCACCTCGGGGTAAGCCTGAGTCAATTGAAACGAGCACTCCCCCACTGCCATCGCCGTACCCATCGCGCCGTCGTAACCCAG
>JAHFRR010000127.1 GCA_023266165.1 Thiotrichales bacterium | reverse complement strand
CCTGCGCGCCTGCTGATGTCCTCACAAAATTACGCGCCAAAACTCATATGCCCGTTCTGCTTTCACCCAAAGCCCTCAAACTACCCCCTACCCAATGGGCTGCTTACCTTGAGCCCATTGTGAAAGCTGTTCTGGAGGGATGTGAGGTGGGGTGGGTGATGTCAAGAAATTAGGAGCAATTTCATGGGTACACTCTTCAAGTCTCAACTCACCACAGCCCAGCTGTACAAAGGCCTTCTACTGGCGATGCCTCTCAGGAAGATATCAACGCAATTCCCATAACATGCTGATCAGGATTTTAAAACCTCATGGAAAATTATACTAAACTTAAAAAAATCTTTGAAACACACGCTCACATCCGATATGCCAAGCGTTTGCTGATTTGGGACGAAATGGCCATGATGCCAGAGGGTGCAGGGTCACATCGTGCAAAAACAATCGCTATATTTGATCAACTGATGCATCAGATGCTCACTTCTAAAAAAGTTCAGTCTGCTCTTAAGCGTGCGCAATCAGAAGACTTAACCACACTCTGGGATCAAAAAAATCTAGCCTGGATGCAGAAAAAACATCAACTGCTTCACAGCATTCCTTCGCAATTGTCAGCGCAATCAGCACAAGCCAACACATTGGCTTTACAAGCTTGGAGAAAATATCGAGCCGAAAATAACTGGAAAGACTTCTGCCCGTTTCTTGAAAAGTCTTTTCACTATGTCAAAGCCATCGCAGAAATTAAGTCACAAGCGCTACAGATGTCACCCTATGATGCCCTCATGAATGACTTTGCTCCTGGATCTCACGAAAAAGAAATTGATCCACTGATCACACAACTCAAGTCTAAAATTCTACCTCTGCGCGCTGCGCTGATGCAACAACAGGACAGAGATACTGTGATGCCACTGCAAGGCGATTTTCCAATTGAAAAGCAAAAAACGCTTGTCGTAGAGGTTGGCAAACTGCTCGGTTTTAACTTCCAGCAAGGAAGGATTGATACCAGTCATCATCCCATGTGCGACGGCGCGCCCATTGATGTTCGGATTACCACTCGGTACAATGTGCATAACCCTCTCGAAGCGCTGATGGGCGCTATTCATGAGATCGGACATGGCCTCTATGAGCAGGGCATGCCTACAGAATGGATCTGGCAACCTGTCGGACAAATCCAAGATAAGTCTCTGCACGAGAGCCAAGCCTTGCTTTTTGAGTATCATGTCGGCCATTCGCTTCCGTTTCTGCAAACTGTCTCGACAAAGCTACGCCAGCACTTTGGAGATCACCCTGCGCTCTCTCCAGAAAACCTCTTTCAACAGCTACACCATATCCGTCACCACCCCATTCGTATCGATGCGGATGCCGTCAGTCAAGTGCTACATAACAGCATGCGCTATGAGATTGAAAAGGGGTTGCTGGCCAACACCCTCACAATTCGAGATCTACCTGAAGCGTGGAATACACATTTTCAAGATCTGTTCGGCATGGCTCTCGAGAACAATTACAAAGAGGGGGTCATGCAAGATATTCATTGGCCTCTCGGCTACTTTGGCTATTTCCCTAGCTATGTGACAGGACAACTGATGGCAGCACAACTCTATGCTACCTTTCTCAAAGCAACACCAGAATTTTATCAAGAGCTTCAAAAAGGCAATGTCGGATCACTCAAGGCCTGGCTCACAGAAAAAGTCTACGCCCACGCTTCAACGCTGACCGCCACTGAATTGCTCACTACAGTAACGGGCGAGCCTCTGAATGCTGAATTTTTCATAAAACATATTTCACAACCCTCTTCTTGGCAAAGGAGTAATACCCTATCAGCATCATGACAAAGATAAGAAGCAAAAAGAAAGATGACGTGGAACTAATATCCTGCTATTACGAGTTATTGGGGGGATTTTACAAGATCAAACTAAAAACAGAGAACAAAAACAGAGAAACACGGCTAGGCAATCTACCTATTTTGGCTTAAAATTGCCAACATGATCGCCCTTTTTAGATGTGTTCATGTTCAGACTTTGGTGGACTTTATTTTGCATGCTCAGCCTAGTGTCATGGGCCTGTGCAAACCTGCCGACGCCTGTCAAACTCCAGCAACCCCTGGAGGTGCATGTGACGCTCACAGGGGTGCCAAGCGACATGCGCGATGCCCTCACTCCCAACTTACCGTTGGTCGCCTACACCCACTATCGGGGTAACAGCGTAGAGCGCATGAAAATTTTATATGCCCGTTCACTCACAACGCTCAAAGAGTCGCTCAAGCCTTATGGCTATTACCATGCCAGCATAACATCAACGCTCACACAAGCGCATCCCAACACACAACCCATGCTCTGGAACGCCGTATTTCATGTGACACTCCATGCCCCTATTGTCATTCAGGGCATTCACGTCACCCTCCAGGGTGATCAGAATCCTGCGTTATTGGCGCTGACCCAAAAGCCCCCTTTCCACCTCCACGACATTTTGAATCAAATGCAGTATGAGGCTTATCAATCTGAGCTGCTCAATGCCGCTGTTGAGGAAGGGTATCTAGATGCCCATTTTTCTGTTCATGAGTTACGCCTTGATACGCAAGACAATGCCGCATGGATTGTGTTGACGCTCCAGATGGGCCCGCGGTATCATTTTGGTACGATTGTGTTTCAACAAGAAAAGCCTGTTTTTAACAATGCCTTTCTGGAACGCTTTTTAAATTTCAAAACTCAGGATCCTTATCGTTATCTTGAAGTCCAGCAACTGCAAAATCATTTAAACCAAAGTCAGTATTTTGGAAGCGTGACCCTGATCCCTGCCATCCATCGCACCACACATACCGTAGATCTTAAAATTCTCTTGACAGAAGCGCCCTCTCAGCAATATACCCTCGGATTTGGTTATGGGACTGAAACCAAGCTGCGTGGGCTCTTAGGCTGGCAGCTCAAACATATCGGCCCAAACGGTCAGAAATTTTCGGCAGAGATCCAAGCCTCTAGCCTCTATCGAACCTTCACAGCACAATATATTTTTCCAGGCCAAAACCCTTTGCTCGATCAAACCGTGCTAGGTGCTTCGCAATCTTATGCAACCCTCACCCCCTATACTGCCATTGAATCCACGGGAGGGATCGAACAAGTACACCAAGAGGGCCATTGGCAGCAGCGCTATGGGGTTCAAGTCCATCTCATCAATTATTCTCAAACTGCCGTTTCTGAAACCCATACCGCTTATCTCACGCCTTTTGCAGGTCTCCGCTATGTCCAGCAAGCTCAGAACGGATATTTTGCAGAAGGCAAAAGCGCTTCGCTGTCTTTAGAAGGCGCGGCACGTACTGTACTGTCAACCAACAGCTTTTTAAAATCGACTCTACAACTCAAACGTGCCTGGGGATGGGGGCCTAACACCTCGTTTTACATCACCAGTCAAGCTGGCATGATCTCAACGAATAACTTAACAGACCTGGCAGCACCCATTCGGTTTTACGCAGGAGGTGTAGGGACTGTCAGAGGCTACCCCTATTTGAGCTTAAGCCCTGTCAACAGCCAAGGGACGCTCATTGGAGGGCTGTATCTTGTCACAGGCAGCATGAACCTAGAGCGCCGTCTGATAGGAGACTTAAGTGGCCTTCTGTTTTATGATGTCGGTAATGTCACAGAAAGCGCAAAACATCTGGATCTGATGCAAGGCGCAGGCGTAGGCCTCAGCTGGCGAACTGCCGTCGGCCCCATTCAGTTCTACCTCTCACACCCCGTGCATTCACAAGGCAATTGGCAGTTTGATTTAAGCGTTGGCGCTTTTTTGTAGCTGTACTCAAACATGCCAGATTTCAAGATGATTTTTATGGGTCTATGTCGTTTTGAGTGGGTAATGCAAAAAAGAAAATATCGCTTGCATGGCATTTTTTGTCCCCTCTCCCCTTGCGGGCTACGGCATGCACACATCTTTCTAACCTATTCAATTGGTAAGGCTTTCTTATTCCCTCCTCCCTTGCGGAGGAGGGCTAGGGTGGAGGGTTCATGTTGGCAATGCCTGTATTCAGTTGCCTCCCAACTACTGAACAGAAACTCTGCCTAAAGCTTGAAA
>JAHFRR010000126.1 GCA_023266165.1 Thiotrichales bacterium | reverse complement strand
GATGGAGGGTGCAGTTTGAAAAAGCTTTCAGAAGGAAAAAGAGAAGCATCTTGCGATCTTCATTTCCAGGTAAGACAGAGCCCAATGTTTTCAAGCTTTAGGCAGAGTTTCTGTTCAGTAGGAGACAACTGAATACAGGCATTGCCAACATGAACCCTCCACCCTAGCCCTCCTCCGCAAGGGAGGAGGGAATTTTCAAGCTCCAAAACCTTGCCAATCAAGGCTTGCAGAAGATATGTGAGAACCTCTGGGGTTTAGAAAGAACAAAATACACAGTTCCCTAACAACTTGTCATTCCCGCGCAGGCGGAAATTCAGAATCTTCAAGCCTTAGACTGGATTCCCGCCTGCGCGGGAATGACATTCGTTGGGTTTTCTGAGCTTTCATGAAAGCCTAATTAATCCTGACGGCCCCGCTTCGCGTGGCCTCAGACGAACGGTGGTAATCTGCACAAAGATGTGTGCATGCCCTAGCCTTGCGGGCTACGGCATGCACACATCCTTCTAACCTTTTGAATTGGCAAGGCTTTCTTATCCCTTCCTCCCTTGCGGAGGAAGGTTAGGATGGAGGGTGCAGTTTGAAAAAGCTTTCAGAAGGAAAAAGAGAAGCATCTTGCGATCTTCATTTCCAGGTAAGACAGAGCCCAATGTTTTCAAGCTTTAGGCAGAGTTTCTGTTCAGTAGTTGGGAGACAACTGAATACAGGCATTGCCAACATGAACCCTCCACCCTAGCCCTCCTCCGCAAGGGAGGAGGGAATAAGAAAGCCTTGCCAATTCAAAAGGTTAGCAAGATATGTGGACACCCTAACTCTTTTAAACTGAATTCCATAAACATCTCCTTATCACACCCGCTGGCGCAGCTTCGCACCCAACTTGAACGTCACCACACGACGTGGCGCGACTGTCACCTTTTCACCTGTTTTGGGATTGCACCCTGGTCGCGCTTTTTTATCTCGCAAATCAAAGTTTCCAAACCCTGAGAGGTGAACCGGATGACTGGATGCCAGGATTTCACGCAGCTCTCCAAAAAAATCATCCACGAACTCTCTGGCATGCCCCAGCTGAAGAGAGAGATCCTGCGCCAGCTGCTCTGCAATCTCAAGCTTAGTGAGCGTTTTTGTTTTCTGATGGGTACTCATGAAGACACTCCTATCCTCTCAAATGTGCATGGCAGGTTTTTGCCACATGGTCCAAAAGTTTTTTGATATACGTATCGACAACCTCATCCAGCAGAGTGCCTGAAACCTCTTGAAAAATCAAGCGCACGGCCATACTTTTCATGCCCTCTGCGATACCCTTGCCTTGATAGACATCAAATACAGTGACGGCGATCAGATGCTCACCTCCACTGGCTTTGATACTGGATTCCAACAACCCTGCAGACACAGTGTGAGGCATTTCCAGTGCCAGATCTCGGGTGATCGCAGGGAATTTTGAAACACCTGAAGCGGTGGGCAGAATTTTCAGAGGCAGATGATCCAGCATCACCTCTGCAAAAAACACCGGCTGAGTCAACCCCCATGCGTGTTCTAACGCTGGATGCACACGATAGAGCACCCCTATTTCCCGATGATCGACACGAAGTCGAGCTTTTTGCCCTGGATGCGCGCTTTGTTCCATAGAAGGATCAACATCAAGCGTAAAGCTCAAAAGCACCTGCGGCCCTACCATCACCCTCAACAAAGCCTCTATATCAGATTTCAAATCAAAAAAGTCAGACGCCTGCTTCCCTCGCCATTGCACAGGCATCAAGGAACCTGTTATGATAATACCCAGATGGGTCATCTCGAGAGTCTCTTTAAAGCATCGACCGATTTCAAATAAACGCACGCGATCCTGTTGTCGATTTAGGTTATAAGCTACGGCTTTCAATAACCCTGGCAATAAGCCTTCGCGCATCACGGAGAGCTCTTCAGAAATGGGGTTTTGCAAAACCCACTTCGGCCGATCTCCAAACACGCGCTGATGCGACTGAGGGTCTATAAAACTATACGTCACCGCTTCATGATAGCCTCGATCCACGAGCAATTGCTTGATTCTGTCAACGGATACTTTTTGCATAGACGGCGTGTTGATCTGGGGGGCCAGCTGTGTGGGAAAGATCGCGGGGATATGGTCATAGCCCATCAAGCGCGCGACCTCCTCGATCAAATCACGTGTATCATTCAAGTCAAAGCGATAGCTCGGCGGTGTCACGGTGAGCACGCCCACATGCTCGCTGACCTGACAATGCAAAGCCACCAAAATATCGCGTATCCTGGAAAGCGGGAGGGTCATCCCTAAACACTGCGTGACTTCTTGGGCCGTCAACGTGATCTGAGTCTTGGTGTGAGCCTCTGTTGGCGCCGCGCATAGACCTGCAGAGATCACTCGAGCTCGACCGAATTTTTTCAATAGATCGATCGCCATCGCAGCTGCTTGAAGCGGCAGCTGAGGATCCACCCCTCGCTCAAAGCGATGGGAAGAGTCGGTATGTAAACCATGAAACCTGGCACGTCCTGCCAAGGCCTCTGGGGTAAAGAACGCAGATTCTAGAGCGATCTTTTGAGTATGCTCTGAAATGGCCGTACGCTTGCCTCCCATAATGCCTGCAAGGGCGATGGGGCCTTGGCTATCTGCAATCACCAGATCTTGAGGGTGTAAAACAATAGTTTTGCCATCTAATAATTCTAAAGGCTCCCCTGGTCTTGCAAAACGGACCTGGACATCCCCCTGAATCTGATCCGCATCAAAGGCATGCAAGGGTTGGCCCACAGAGAGCATGATATGATTCGTGACATCCACGATTAAATTTTTAGGCGTTATCCCTGATCGAGCTAAACGCCTCTGGAGCCATACAGGAGAAGAGGCTCCCCCTGACAGGTTGTCAAGACAGGACAGCGTATAACGAGGGCATGCAGCTTGGGCTTCTTTGTGCACCCATACCGATGTTTGAGTGAAAACCTGTTCTGGCACTGTGGGGTGTATCCATAAAACCTCAGGATGCAGCGCCGCCAACTCTCGCGCCAATCCTAAAATAGACAAGCAATCCCCTCGATTGGCCGTCAGGTCAACCTCGAGAATAAAATCATTCAGTTCGAGATAATCACGCACCGTGAGCCCTAAAGGTGCATCTAGGGGCAGCTCCAGAATACCTGGTTGCGTCTCTGAAAAGCCTAACTCTTTCTCAGAGCAAAGCATACCAGAAGAGGCGACTTCTCGAATTTTTGCCGCTTTAATTTTAAAATCTCCAGGCAGCACAGCGCCTATCACGGCCACACAGACTTTAATACCAGGCCTGGCATTGGGTGCACCACAGACAATCGATAATACTTCAGTCCCTATAGAGACTGTGCAGACTTGGAGTCTGTCGGCATTGGGATGCCTTGAGGCCGTCAGAATCTCACCGATCACAACACCAGAGAAATCAGGGGCTACAGGTATCACCTGGTCAACCTCCAAACCCAGCTGTGTCAAGCTTTTAACAATCTCTGTATGAGATAAGGTGATGCCAAAATCTTTCAACCAAGACACTGGAAATTTCATGCTACCACCCCGTAAACTGAGATAAGAATCGAACGTCATTCTCATAAAGCATGCGAATATCTGGAATGCCGAATTTTAACATCGCCAAGCGCTCAACACCCAAACCAAAGGCAATCCCCTGATAGCGGGTGGGATCAATCCCAACAGACTCTAAAACATGAGAATGCACCATACCAGAGCCCAAAACTTCGAGCCAGCCCGTATTCTTGCAAATGCGACACCCTGTGCCTCGACAAGCGACACACTCCACATCGACTTCTGCAGAAGGCTCTGTAAAGGGGAAATACGAAGGTCGAAAGCGTGCTTTGACATCCATCTCAAAAAAATCTTGCAAAAACGCCGTTAAGATCCCTTTCAGATGGGCAAACGAAATGGACTCATCCACCCACAAGCCTTCTACTTGATGGAACATGGGGGTATGTGTGACATCCGAATCACAACGATAGACGCGACCAGGAGCGATCATGCGAAACGGCGGCGTTTTGTCTCGCTCCATCACCCGAATCTGCACCCCTGAGGTGTGGGTCCTGAGCAATCGATCCGATCCAAAGTAAAACGTATCATGCGCCGC
>JAHFRR010000125.1 GCA_023266165.1 Thiotrichales bacterium | reverse complement strand
AGTTGCCGAAGAAGTCATTGAGATTAAAGCCGTGGCGCGAGATCCAGGGGTACGGGGCAAGATTGCTGTGAAAACCAATGATGGTCGTATGGATCCTGTAGGGGCCTGCGTAGGGATGCGTGGTGCGCGCGTGCAGGCAGTTTCTAATGCTTTAAATGGCGAGCGCATTGATATCGTGTTGTGGGATGACAACCCCGCTCAGCTCGCTATTAACGCGATGGCGCCTGCAGAGGTGGTCTCCATTGTGGTGGATGAAGACAGTCATACCATGGATATCGCTGTGGCGGATGATGCTTTGTCTGCCGCGATTGGTAAGAACGGTCAAAATGTTGCCTTGGCAGGGCAGTTGACGGGCTGGCGCTTGAATGTCGTGGGGGTCTCTCAAGCCAGTGAAAAGCAGCAAAGCGAAGATAAGAAGACAGCAAAGATCTTTATGCAGGCCTTAGAAGTGGATGAAGAGCTGGCGTTATTGCTGGTGGCAGAAGGGTTCTCATCATTAGAAGAGGTCGCTTATGTCGATCGCAAAGAGATGCTCGCCATTGCAGAATTTGAAGCAGAGTTGGTGGATGAACTCCAAGAGCGTGCACGCAATGCCTTGCTTGCCAAAGCCCTTGGGGGCGCTCAGCCTTCAGATGAGCTATTGGCTATGGAAGGTATGACCCCTGATATTGCTAAAGCACTGGCCGCTCGTGAGATTATTACCGTAGAAGACCTGGCAGATCAAGCGCTGGATGATATCGCGGATATCCATGGATTAAGCCGTGCTGTCGCCACGAAGCTGATCTTAAAAGCCCGTGAGCCTTGGTTTGTATAGGATGTTTGTATTAAGTTTTTAAGCGTATCAATTTTAATATCAGGGGGTCAGTATGGCCGATGTCACAGTCAAAGATCTTGCGAAAACGATAGGCATTCCTGTCGAGCAATTGCTGCAAAAGCTGAAAGACGCTGAGTTGCCACAAACCTCTGAGCAAGATGAGGTGACTTTATTGCAGAAGCAGCGCTTGTTGCAGTTTTTGCAAGGCGGGGGTGCGACGGTTTCTGTGCAACCTAAAAAAATCGTGCTGCAACGTAAAGAAACCTCTGAGCTCAAGCTTGGCGCGACAGGGCAGGGTAAAACAGTCAGCATTGAAGTTCGCAAAAAACGCGTGATTCCGTCGCCCCTGGATCTTGAAAATGCAGCGAAAGCTGAAAAAGTAGAGCTGCTCAAAACAACAGAGTCAGTACATCCGTCTGAGTCTGCTCAGCTTGCTCAACCCAGTATTGAGCCTATTGATGTTTCAAATATCACGGTTCCTGTGGATCTCACGGCAGATATTTCACGTGTGATCCCTGAGGATGAGCATGAGAAGCGCATCAAAGCCAAGAAGTTGGCCGAGCGAGAAGAAGAGGCCGCTGCGCTCAAACCCAAAAAAGCAGAAACCCCGCAAAAGTATGACAAGCACTTGACGAAACTCTTGGGGATCCAAGCAGCGGATGATGAAGCCTATGACAGCCAAAATTCAGCGCGTCACAAGCGCAAGCCTTCTCGTATGGGGAGATCCTCTGGATTTGAAACCCAGAAATTTGAGAAGCCTTCTGAGAAAAAAGCTTTGGAAGTCAGGTTAACGGAAGTGATCACGGTGGCTGAGCTCTCTCAAAAAATGGCAGTCAAGTCCAGTGATTTGATCAAAGCCATGATGAAAATGGGTTTAATGGCCACGATCAATCAAGTCATTGATCAAGAGACTGCCTCTCTTGTCGTGCAAGAGATGGGGCATACGCCTGTGCTTCTCAAAGAAAACGCGCTGGAGCATGATCTCATGACCCAGGAATCTTTAGGTGAGCGTGTCCCCAGGGCGCCTGTGGTCACGATTATGGGCCATGTGGATCATGGGAAAACGTCGTTGTTGGATTATATTCGTCGTACCAAAGTCACCGCAGGGGAAGCGGGTGGGATCACTCAGCATATTGGGGCCTATCATGTTGAAACGCCTAAGGGCATGATCACGTTTCTAGATACCCCAGGCCACGAGGCGTTTACGGCGATGCGTGCACGTGGTGCTAACGCTACGGATTTGGTGGTGTTGGTGGTCGCTGCAGATGATGGCGTGATGCCGCAAACGATTGAGGCGATACGCCATGCCAAAGCTGCAAAAGTGCCGATTGTCGTTGCGGTCAATAAAATTGATAAGCCTGAAGCGGATCCTGAGCGTATTCGCACGGAGCTCAGTCAGCATGATGTGATTTCAGAAAGCTGGGGGGGCGATACGATGTTTGTCAGCGTCTCTGCCAAGCAGGGAACGGGCATCGATGCCTTGTTAGATACGATTTTGCTGCAAGCAGAAGTTTTAGAGCTGACTGCAGTGAAAGACGGTTTGGCTAAAGGTCTGGTCATTGAATCTAGGCTGGATAAAGGCCGTGGCCCTGTGGCCACCATTTTGGTGCAAAGCGGAACTTTGCGTCGCGGAGATATTCTTTTGGCAGGCCTGGAGTTTGGTCGTGTACGGGCATTATTAAATGAAGTAGGGGATTTTATTGAGGAAGCAGGCCCTTCGATTCCTGTAGAGGTTTTAGGGCTTTCTGGTACGCCAAAAGCAGGCGATGATTTCCTGTGTGTGCAAGATGAAAAGAAAGCGCGTGAAGTGGCGCTCTTTCGACAAGGGAAGTTTCGAGATATCAAGTTGGCTAAACGTCAAAGTGCCAAGCTCGACAACCTCTTTGGGCATCTGGAGACAGGCGTTCAGAAGGTCTTGAAAGTGATTTTCAAAGCGGATGTCCAGGGGTCTGTGGAGGCGATCAGTGACTCTCTCATCAAGCTTTCCACCGATGAGATCAAGGTCGATGTGGTTTCTGCCAGTGTAGGGGGGATTACGGAGTCGGATGTCAATCTGGCATTGGCTTCTGATGCTGTCATGTTTGGCTTTAACGTGCGAGCGGATGTCTCAGCGAAAAAACTGGCCGAACAAGAAGGCCTGGATATTCGCTATTACAGCGTGATCTATCATCTGATTGATGATGTGAAAAAAGCAATGGGTGGGATGCTCTCTCCCGAGCTGCGTGAAGAAATTATTGGAATTGCCACCGTGCGGGATGTCTTTAAGTCTCCGAAGTTCGGCGCGATTGCAGGCTGCATGGTAATTGAAGGCGTGATCAAGCGCCACAGTCCGATTCGGGTCTTGCGTCAAAACGTGGTGATCTACGAAGGCGAACTGGAGTCTTTACGTCGCTTTAAAGACGATGTCAACGAAGTGCGTAATAGCATGGAGTGCGGCATTGGGGTGCGCAACTATAACGATGTCCAAGTCGGGGATCAGATTGAGGTGTATGAACGCACGGAAGTCGCGCGTTCTATTGTTTAATTTCAATATTATATCATTGCATTGAGGGTTTCACCTCTCCCCTTGTGAGAGAGGTCGAGATGCCGAAGGCTTCGAGGGAGAGGGGTATACAATGGCATCAGACACGCGTGTGAAGAAGGTCGCAGACTTGATCCTACAGGTGCTTTCTGGCGCGCTGAGCCGCGAGATCTCAGACCCACGCTTGTCTCTTGTGAGCTTTTCAGCGGTGGAAGTCACACGCGATCTGGCACACGCCCATGTGTATGTCTCAACGCTGGGTGAGACTTCAGAGATCCCTGAGATTCTTCGTATTTTAGAACGTGCGCAAGGATTTTTCAGACGTGTGGTCGCCAAAGAATGTGAGCTGCGCATTGTGCCGCACCTGCATTTTCGGTATGACATCTCATCCAGCAACAGCCAGCATATCAGCCAGCTGATTGATCGGGCGTTGAAGTCGGACGCAGGTACGGAATCTTGAACTGCCGATAAAAATGTGCGGCATCACGCGTTTTGGTAGGCGCGATTGGACTCGAACCAACGACCCCCACCATGTCAAGGTGGTGCTCTAACCAACTGAGCTACGTGCCTACTGAGAGGGCATTCTAGCGAAGTTGTTTTCAAGATGCAAGGGAATTTTTTGCGCGCTAGGAAGATAATATTTTTTAATATAATATTGATATTTATTTGTAGATTTCGTATGATGGCATCCACAGAATAAACACCCAAGGAGTAGGGCATGCATCACCGTAAATCAGAAGCGCAGGATCAATCAAAAGACCATTATCAGA
>JAHFRR010000124.1 GCA_023266165.1 Thiotrichales bacterium | reverse complement strand
CCAAAGCCCTCCGCTCCATCTTCAAATGGACAGAGGGCTTTTTTGTTGTTGAGGGTTTGATATTTTTAAAAATTTGCTCAAATAATCTCTTGACATCTTAGATGGCAGTTGATTACTATAGGGGCCAGTACAGTCTATTTAAGATTCTTAAATGACAACATCCCGTTTTCGAGCAGAGTTGATTTTACCTCCACTCCATCAGGCTGCACTTCAGCAGCTCCACTATGCTGGGCGCGTTTCAGAGGATTTTGCTTTGAGAGTTTCCTTTGTCAGCATGAGCGCTCCTAAAACCCTGATGGCACAACCTCCAGAGCGAGGGTTTTTAAAGCTTGAAGGGGATTGCACAGAACCTTTAGCTTTCTCCCTGGTTTTGCAGTCCATTACCCTTGTAAAGCCGCTCAAAAATCAAAATTATCTCTATGAGGCCTACCTGAAATCCCCTCTTTTGCTGTTACAGGGGGTTGAACAGAGCATGCTGGTCAATGACTATAATCCTGAACTTTTGATCCAATCCCTTCTGACAGAAGGCGTGGATGCAGCCTCCACGCCACCTTATTCGATGCAAAATATAAAGATGGACGTTGATCCTCATGCGCACTCGATTTTGCCTTGGATCATCGCCTATCGAGAAAGTCGCTACGATTTTTTGAAGAGAGTTGCGCATGCGCATGGCATGAGTTTTTTTCACAGCGTGCGCACACCGGCATCAATGCTGGCTGTAACCCGTCGATTGCTTGATGTATCAAAGCCGATTGCATTACATCAGGGAGGATTTGATGCTCATGATTTTTCCTTGGAACCCATTCTCACCCAATCTCGCACTGTCTCTTGTGGTGGCCTTCCCGATGAAGTATTGGTTACCGGCTATCGTTATCAATCCTCAGAGCCTGACATTCAGGCCCAGTTGTCGCTCCATCCCTTGGATCAAGAGGATTCCAAAAATTCGATAGCAATGCGTTATCATGCACGATTTGATGCACTCCATCTTCAAACTGCAGAACATCTTGTTTCAGACTATCAGCAGGCTTTTCATGCCCGTCGTGAGATTTTACAGGGGAGGGGCCAAGGGATCTCTATCGCTGGGGACTCTCTCACGGCACCCCACCTCCGTGTAAACACGCTCGTGCACAGCGCAGCGTGGAGCCTTCAGTGTGACCCTTTCGAGCCCTCTCGCGTGGCGCATAGTGCTTTAGTCATGGAGATTTTAGCGCTGGAAGGGCAGTATCGAGACGTTCCTCGTTTTGGGCATTTGGCAGGGGTATTGGCCGGAGGTACTGTGCTTTCGCAGCGTGGTGAGACAACACTGGGGCAAAATATTTTGGATACAGAAGGGCATTACCAGTTGAATATGCCTTTCTTTTTTCGCAGAAGAGGTCGAGGAACACTGCGAGGGATTCGTCGCGTCCATCGGTTTCACAGTGAGGATCACCAAATGCATGTGCCCTTGCCTGCAGGCAGTGAAGTGACGTTGTTATTTCATAATGACAATCCTGATTGGCCTCTTCTAGCAGGGGCAACGCATCATCACGGGTATATCGCCAATACGCATCAAAAAACCTCGCAAAACCTCTATTGGCGTGACCATCAAGGGCATCAGCTGGCATTTATCAATGAAGGAAAGTTTGATCCTCTAAACTCAACAGGGCGAGCCACTGCAACCCTTCTGCATAATCCTGCGTATAATCCTTGGGGAGACTCTGCTTTCTTTCGTATGGGAGATGCAACGCATGAGGAGAAGCAACACACGGGAGATCAAGCGTTGCCTGGGTTTTTTGCATTAACCGAGGGATCTTTCTTTTCACATCATGATGGAGGGCATGTGCAGTTGCTGGGAAACTTACAATCCTTACCGATGTTGCAACCGGCATATCGGTTCTTTGCACAAAAGTCTCTGTTGCGGGGCAGTCACCACCATCTAGAAACCCTTCATGTACAGGATCATCACCGCACGCAGAGCGTTTCGGAGGCTGTGTTAGATCAGAGGCAAAATCATGACAGTATTCGAGAAGTGTTGCAGGCCAAGCGCCATCGTATCGTCCATGAAGCCGATATGCATGCTGTTTATCATCTCAATCGTTATCATCAGCTCTCTGGAGACCAGTATCAGGCCTTGCATCAGGCGTTTACCCGAACCCTCAAGACCCCTCTTTACCAAGTCAATCATTCAGGGCAAACCCGAGAGATCTTGCACCAGGATACTCACCAGTTGCAAGCAAAACATCTGCGCAATCGCCGTCATGCTCAAAGTATGAAAATCCAAACGCAATCCCAGCAGCAGAACATTCAAATCCTCAAACAGCATATTCATACGCTGAGTCAACAGGCAGACACCCATGTTCAGGTCGATGGGAGTGCGTTGCACAGTGCTGATCGCTATCAGGACGTAGCAGGCACGCGCGTTCACAGTGGCCCCTTGCTGGTTCATGCGGGGTTGAATATGGCGAGCCATAAAGCGCCTCAAAAAGGCCCGCATTGGTTTGCACTGCAATATCGAGATCTTCAGAATCAGGTGATTGAGGGGATTGGGGTTAAAATGATTTTTGAGGATGGCCAAGAAGTCCTGCAAACTCAAGGCACACAAGGGATTTATGTGGCAGGCGTTTCCAGTCTGCAGGCCAAACAAGTGATGGTAGGGCACGCACAAGATCTGGAAATTCAGATTCAGCGACTCCAGCAGCAGTTGAAGCTTACATTCCATCGGATTTTAGACATCACAGCGCATGCAAAAAGCCAGAACACACTGCAAACCCCACTGGCGCATGAAAGCAATCAGGCCCTTATGGCCTCACGTGATCTCCCCGCATTGCGAGGTGTTTTGCGGGCGTTGGTCAGAGCGCCGATCACGCAGCGCCATCTTCAGGACTTCACACATGCCTTGACTCAGATCGCGCCCGAGGAAGTTGAAGTCTTGATACGCAAGCTCAATGCCTGGAGTACCGAGCCTGTCATTTTTGCGATGCTGTTGCACGTAGGCCCGCATGCACTGGGGCTCGCGAGTGATACCTCTGCTTCGATGACGATGCAAAAAGCCTATACGCTCTTCATCCACCTGGCCCATCTGCAAAGCCAAGAGTGCCTCACGGCAACGTTTGAAAACCTCCCTGTCAATGAGCACCATATCCGTATGCAAGCCCCTGACAATACCCTTACAGCGCCTGATACCACAAGCTTTAATCATTTAATCAATCCCCTTCCTCTTGCACCTCAACAGCCAGATCTTTTACAAATAACGCTGTGTGATCAAACGCAAACGTCACAAGCCTCTCCGCCGGTTTTGAAAAAACTACTGGACAGTTTTGTGATTACCGCAACGATCGATGCTCAAAGGACACAGATCCTCACCCTCAAGCAACAACAGGGGGTTTTGAGCTTCGATGCAATGCGCACGACGCAGATCCAGCTAGAGCTCAGCAGCCCTTTATTTGAAGGGCAGTCCGTCTATATCATTGGACAAGATAGCAAACCGTGTTCTATTGCAGAGAATCATTTGATGTTAGATCGGCAGACCTGGCTTCAGAAAACACCGCAGATCGATACTCAGGGCAGAAAGCAGTATGCTTTTTCGTTTACAATATTGCCTCCTGCGCAGCTTATCAACTTTCGCCAAGATGCTGGAGGCTCAAGTCTTACAGGCCAAGAGACTCTGACTTATAATGCGCTCAAATCTTATTTTACAGAAGATGCTGACTCTCTCATGCACCCCTCGAGTGATCCGGTGTTAGATCCAGAGATTCTTGAGTTCTATCACGCCATGGGTCATAACATCACTTTTTTTATTCATGGCTATAACGTGCCTTTTGGAAGCTTTTCACCCAGCTATCTGCCTGATCCCCGTGAGGCGTTGGAGCTGCAAAGTCCCGCTTTAATGACCTACCAGTATCAAAAGCTGATGATTCCAGATCCTGAGCATGTCAGTGGGCTCTATCGCAATTCTGCCTTGATGCAGGCCTGGTATCCAGATCAATACCAGCCTTCGCAAGTGACACACCTCAATGGTCATGGCGCGCATGGCTGGCTATTATCGATGGAGCACAATCTCAATCAAGCGGCTGGGTTTGATGGCAAAGACTATCTCAACTATACGCGCATCGTGGGAATTGCCTGGCAAG
>JAHFRR010000123.1 GCA_023266165.1 Thiotrichales bacterium | reverse complement strand
AGCTCTTGATGACTTCCCCCACTTCCTCAAATTCACCAATGGACATATCCATACCGGCGGTGATGTTGACGAGAACCCCTCTGGCCCCGGCTAAAGAAATATCTTCCAGCAATGGACTTGCCACAGCCGCTTCTGCCGCTTCTCGCGCACGGCCTTCACCGGATGCTACTGCAGTACCCATCATCGCCATGCCCATTTCAGACATCACGGTGCGAACATCTGCAAAATCGACGTTGATCAAGCCCGGGCGAGTAATTAGCTCTGAAATCCCTTGAACAGCCCCTTGCAAAACATTATTGGCAGCTTTGAAGGCATCGAGTAAACTCACATTCTTGCCCAAAACACTTAACAATTTTTCATTGGGAATCGTAATTAAAGAATCGACATTTTGAGCCAACTCGGCAATCCCTGCATCCGCCACTTGCATACGACGACGGCCTTCAAACGGAAAGGGGCGTGTCACAACGGCCACAGTCAAGATCCCCATGTCTTTGGCAATCTCCGCCACAACGGGCGCTGCGCCCGTTCCGGTACCACCGCCCATACCGGCCGTGATAAACACCATATCGGCACCTTGCAAAATCTCTTGGATACGCATACGGTCTTCTTGCGCCGCACGCTTGCCAATCTCAGGATTCGCACCCGCCCCCAAGCCTTTGGTGAGCTGGGTGCCCAGCTGGAGGATATTACGTGCTGAGCTGTTTTTCAAAACCTGTGCATCGGTGTTGGCACAGATAAACTCAACTCCTTCAATATTCTGATGCAGCATGTGCTCCACGGCATTACAGCCGCCCCCGCCCACACCAATCACTTTGATCACTGCGTTGTCCATCAAGGAATCTGAAACATTAAACATTTTAGTTGCCCTGCCTTTTGTTGTTGTCGTGTTTGTCGTACTTGTCATAAAAACCTCAAAATCTAGAAATTAAATTTTAAAAATGCCGAGAGAACCAGCCTTTCATCTTCTGCCATACCGAACGCTCATCGCTCTCAAGAGGCGCGGGCATCTCTGTATTTTCTTGGCGCTGATGGACTTGATACTTCAACAAACCAATGCCCGTCGCGTGTTCAGGACTGCAAACCACTTCCGTCATCCCTGAGATATCATCTGGAACCCCCAGTCGAACGGGCATGCGAAAGACTTCCTCTGCCAAAGCCAGCACCCCTGGGATTTTAGAGCCTCCGCCCGTCAGGACAACGCCTGCAGCGATATGGGCTGAAAACCCACTGGCGCGAATCTCTTGATCTACCAGCGTCAACAATTCTTCATAGCGCGCTTCAATCACACCTGCTAAAGTCTGCATCGCCAAACGCCTTGCAGGCCTATCCCCTACACTGCGCACCTCAATGCTTTCATCAGGGTTCGCTAAACGCGTCAAGGCGACGCCATGTTGCAGCTTGATGGCTTCGGCATACTGGGTGGGGGTTCTGAGGGCGTGCGCGATATCGCTCGTCACCTGAGACCCTGCGATGGGGATGCTCGCCGTATAGCGAATCGCACCTTCCGTGAAAATACTGATATCTGTTGTTCCGCCCCCAATATCCAGCAGCACAACGCCTAGCTCTTTTTCATCTTCACTCACCACGGCATAGCTGGAAGCCAATTGCTCAATGACCAGGTCTTCAACGCTCAAGCCACACTGGTGTACACACTTCACAATGTTCTGAGCGGCACTCACGGCCCCTGTGACAATGTGAACTTTCGCCTCTAAGCGAACACCCGACATCCCCACAGGCTCTCGAATACCCGCTTGGTTATCTATCAAAAATTCTTGCGGAATAATATGGAGAATCCGCTGATCTACTGCAATTGGCATGGCTTTGGCAGCTTCAATCACACGCTCAACATCAATATGCGACACCTCTTGGCCTCGCACCGCCACCACCCCATTGGAGTTAAAGCTACGCACATGCGCACCGGCAATCCCTACACACACGCCTCGCATTCTAAGACCCGCCATATGCTCAGCCTCTTCAACGGCTTTGGAGATGGCAGACACCGTCGTGTCAATATTAACGATCACGCCTTTTTTCAAGCCTGTCGAGGGTTGGACACCGACACCGATGACGTGAATCTTCTGATGCTCGTCGATCTCTGCAATCAGAGCCGCGACCTTGGATGTCCCAATGTCAAGCGCTGCAATCATATTTTTTTTCCGTCTTGATAGCCATGAATAGGCGACTCCCTGCAATAAACCCAAATCTCTACCTAAAATTTCCCGAACGCACTGTACCACAAATCCCACACAAGATCTATGCTTGATAGGGGGTGTTTTTGGAAAAAATTATAACGGGCTGTATTCAGGGATCCACATCTTGGCACGAATACAACGCTCTATTTCTTTCTCCGAATAACGCTCACTGCATAACCCCTCTTTCACCGCCTCTCGAGCGGTCGCCATGGCAACTTTGAAAGACACCTCGCGAATCTCTGTAAGAGGTGGAAGCAAGTTCGCATGCGGATCCGTACGCGCTGGAGAGCATTGCGCCAACGCCCGCGCCGCCGCCATAAACATACCATCACTCACACGCGTACTTTTCACAGCGATAATGCCCAATCCCATCCCTGGAAAAATATAGGCGTTGTTGGTCTGATCAATCCGACGCTCTAGCCCATGCAGATTCACGGAGGGAAAGGGGCTGCCCGTTCCCACAATCGCTCGCCCTTCTGTCCAGCGCAGCAGGTCTTCGGGTACCGCTTCTGCACGCGAGGTCGGGTTAGACAAAGGGAAAATAATAGGGCGTGCAACCCCCTGCATCATGCGTCGAATCAGGGCCTCCGTAAAAAGCCCTGGCTGCCCCGACACCCCAATCAACACGGTGGGTTTTGCATTCACCATCACATCCATCGCTGAAAGACTGCCCGCATGCTCACACACCCATTGTGAGACTTGCGCTCGCGCCTGAGCGAACGGCTTTTGAAACGACTGGAGTCCAGGCATCTCTTGAGTCAACAGCCCCGAGGCATCGACAAGATAAAATCTCGATCGCGCCTGCGCTTCACTCAAACCCTCATGCACCATGGCTTTGGCAATCAAATCACTGATACCGCAGCCCGCTGATCCCGCCCCCACTACCATAATCCTCTGGTCTTTGAGCGCTTGGCCCGTGGCCTGCACTGCAGCCAACAACGTCCCGACCGCCACAGCCGCTGTCCCTTGAATATCATCATTGAAGGTACATAGCTGGTCTCGATAGCGCGCTAACAAAGGATTTGCGTTTTGCTGAGCAAAGTCTTCCCATTGAAGCAACACGTGGGGCCAGCGTTTTTTAACCGCAAGCACAAATGCCTCGATAAAATCATCATAGTCTTGACCTCGAACCCGCTCATGTCGCCAACCCATATAAAGCGGATCTTCTAAGAGCGCTTGGTTATTCGTGCCGGTATCCAAAAAAATAGGCAAAGTCGAACTTGGATGGATCCCCGCGCAGGCAGAGTAGAGCGCCAATTTCCCCACGGGAATGCCCATGCCACCCACCCCCTGATCGCCGAGCCCCAAAATACGCTCGCCATCAGAGACCACAATGGCTTCCACCTCGTCAAAATCGGATAAAGACAAAATCTCTGCGATCTTGTCTTGGTGGGGGTAAGACAAATAAATCCCTCGCGGACGTCGATAAATATGGCTATAGGCCTGACACCCCTCGCCCACTGTCGGGGTATAGACAATGGGCATCATCTCCGTGATATGGGCCTCGAGCACGCTATAAAACAAAGTCTCGTTGGAGTCTTGAAGCTCTCGCAAATAAATATATCTCTCCAGATCAGAGGTTTTGCTGTGAAACACCCGATACGACCGCGACCGCTGGGTTGCAAGATCTGAAACTGCAGGAGGCAACAACCCATGCAGATGCAACCGTGTGCGCTCTTCCTCTGTAAACGCTGAACCCTTGTTAAATCTTGGGTTGCGAATCAAGTCAAACCCAGTTTCAAGGGTTTTTTGCGTTATTTTTTTTGATGCCACTGCCAGCTCCTCAGAATCTTTTTATTTTCACATCTCAAGCCATTATAGGCATGAATACACGAAAACAAAAATAAGTGTATAGGTTCAGGTATTTTGAGACTTTTGAGAAGCCTCCAATTGGTAGTGATGAATATACTGCATTGGGGTGAGTCCGTCGAGGGCTTGGTGGGGTCTGTAAGAGTTATATTTTTT
>JAHFRR010000122.1 GCA_023266165.1 Thiotrichales bacterium | reverse complement strand
GGGTTATGGTCTTTGCGGTCTTTCTCTAAGGCACCATCAAAGTTTTCAAGCAACGCTTTCTGCTCTTTGGTGAGGTGAACAGGGGTTTCGATCACGACCTTACAGAGGAGATCCCCCACACCGCCAGATCTCAAGGCTTTCACGCCTTTGCCACGGAGCCTAAAGAGCTTATTGGTCTGGGTTTCAGGGGGAATCTTGAGTTTAACTTTACCGTCGAGCGTTGGGACTTCGAGCTCTCCGCCCAAGCAGGCCATAAAAAAGCTGATCGGCACTTCGCAATGTAAATTACTTCCCTCACGCTCAAAAAACTCATGCGGCTTCACTTGGATCATCACAAACAGATCCCCATTCGGCCCACCATTTTGCCCTGGATAGCCCTCATTGGAAAGCCTTACGCGATCGCCATCATCAACCCCAGCAGGGATTTTGACAGAGAGCGTACGGCCCTTTTTACTTCTATCCTCCGCTTGACCTGACCCCTGACAATAAGGACAGCCCTGCTGCATGGCAAAAAAGCCTTGCTGCACATGAACAACCCCTGAGCCTTTACAATGGGTACAAGTTTTTGTCGCAGGAATATGGATTTCTGTTGTGGAGCCATGCACGGCTTCTTCTAGCGTGATTTGATGGCCATACTGGACATCTGGCCCCTTTTGCGCACGTGGGCCTGAGCCTGAGCGACGACCACCGCCAAAGAGATCTCCAAAAATATCATTGAAGCTTTGCCCGCCGCCCTGAAAACCGCCGCCTCCGCCCGCACCCATGGCATTAGGGTCAACGCCTGCATGGCCAAACTGATCATACAGGGCCCGCTTTTGCGCATCACTTAATACTTCATAAGCCGCATTGATCTCTTTGAAGGTCTTCTCAGCTTCTTTGTTATTGGGGTTGCGATCCGGATGGTGCTTCATGGCCAAACGCCGATAGGCTTTCTTCAAATCCTCGTCAGAGACGCCTTTGGCAACGCCCAGGACTTCGTAGTAATCTCGTTGGCTTTGGCTCATGTTTCTTTTACTCTTTAAAATTCCCTCTCCCCTTGCAGGCTTGGGAGAGGGGCACAGCTTTCTTATTTATTATTTATTCTCGTCGACTTCTTCAAATTCTGCATCCACAGCATCATCTTGAGGATTTTGCTGATCTGCAGGGCCTTCTTGACCAGGCTGCCCGGGTTGACCCTGAGTACCTTGCGCTTGTTGAAGCTCCGCTAGACGTTGTGAAGCACTCATCAACGCCTGGCTTTTAGCGTCGATCTCTGCCTTGTCTTCGCCTTTCATCGCTGTTTCTAGATCATGAATGGTAGATTCAATCGAAGTTTTATCTGCCTCTGGGACTTTGTCTCCCAACTCCGTCAAGCTCTTTTTGACTGAGTGAATCAGGTTATCCGCTTGATTGCGTGCACCTACCAACTCATGGAAGATCTTATCTTTCTCCGCATTGGCTTCCGCGTCTTTGACCATTTGGTCAATCTCGCTTTCAGACAAGCCACTCGCCGCACGGATCACAATCGATTGCTCTTTCTGAGTTGCTTTATCTTTGGCAGAAACATTGAGGATCCCGTTGGCATCAATGTCAAACGTCACTTCCACCTGCGGCATACCGCGGCTTGCTGCTGGAATGCCTGTCAAATCAAATCGACCTAAAGATTTATTGGCACTCGCCATCTCTCGCTCGCCTTGCAGCACATGGATGGTCACCGCACTTTGGTTATCTTCAGCGGTGGAAAACACCTGGCTCTTTTTGGTAGGAATCGTGGTGTTGCGCTCAATGAGCTTCGTCATTACGCCTCCCATGGTTTCAATCCCGAGGGATAAAGGGCTCACGTCCAACAGTAAGACATCTGTCACACTGCCTGACAACACCCCGCCTTGGATCGCCGCACCAATCGCCACGGCCTCATCCGGGTTGACATCTTTACGGGGGGGCTTGCCAAAGAAGTCTGCCACCGCTTTTTGCACCTTGGGCATACGCGTTTGACCGCCGACAAGAATCACGTCCGAGATATCTTTCACGCCCAGCTTTGCATCCGCCAAAGCTTTCTTACAGGGCTCAATCGTACGCAGGATCAGGGCATCGACCAAAGACTCAAACTTTGCGCGTGTGAGCTTGATATGCAAGTGTTTCGGGCCTGATGCATCCGCCGTAATGTAGGGAAGGTTGATGTCTGTTTGCTCACTGGAAGAGAGCTCAATCTTCGCGGTTTCAGCCGCTTCTTTCAAGCGCTGCATGGCGAGAGAGTCATTGCGCAGATCAAAACCGTCAGACTTCTTGAACTCTGCAATCAGATAATCCATCAAAGCACGGTCGAAGTCCTCTCCCCCTAGGAACGTATCCCCGTTCGTCGCCAGCACCTCAATTTGGCTATCGCCATCAACGCGTGCAATTTCAATAATCGAGACATCGAACGTCCCACCACCCAGGTCATACACGGCAATGGTGGCATCGCCTTTGCCTTTATCCACACCATAAGCGAGCGCGGCAGCAGTGGGCTCATTGATAATTCTTTTGACATCCAGACCGGCAATACGCCCTGCATCTTTGGTCGCTTGGCGCTGGGCATCGTTAAAGTAAGCGGGTACGGTGATGACAGCCTCTGTGACAGGCTCACCCAAGAAATCCTCCGCGGTCTTTTTCATTTTTTTCAAGACTTCAGCAGAAATTTGAGGGGGCGCCCAGTTTTTATCGCCCAAGACAATCCAGGCATCGCCGTTATCTGCTTTGGCCAATTTGTACGGCACTTTGGGGGCAATGTCCTTTTGGACAATATCGGTATCAAACTTGCGTCCAATCAAGCGCTTGGAAGCGTAGACCGTGTTATGGGCGTTTGTCACCGCTTGGCGCTTGGCTGACTCACCCACCAAGATCTTGCCTTCTTTGTCCAACGCGACGATCGAAGGGGTGGTTCTACGCCCTTCGGAGTTTTCGATCACACGCACATCTTTGCCATCCATAATGGCCACACAAGAGTTTGTGGTACCTAAGTCAATTCCAATGATTTTATTCGCCATTTTCGTTCTCCTATTTTTTAATTTAAAAATTTAAGATTTTTGATCTTGATATCTCATATGGGGTTAGGTTTTCAAATTTCAAGAGATTTTATTGAGATATGATCACTCGAGCAGGACGAATCACACGGCCATTCAAGACATACCCTCGCTGAAAGACTTGCAGCACAACGTTGCTCTCAGCGCCTTCTTGCGGGATCATGGACATGGCTTCATGAGATTCTGGATTGAAAACCTCGCCTTTAGGATCGATCTGAGTCAAGCCAAATTTCTCCATCGAGTCTAGAAACAATTTGCGCGTTAACTCAATGCCTGCCAACATGGCTTGAATGTGAGAACGAGAAGGCTCTGCCTCGGTGTTAAGCGTCAAAGCCATCGCTTGCTCTAGGCTGTCTATCACAGGCAAAAGGGATTGCGCAAAGCGTTCAATCGAATATTTATGGGCATTGGCAACATCCAGGGAAGCACGACGCTTGACATTCTCCAGCTCAGCACCTGCTCTCAGGGCTTTATCCCAATTCTCATCCGCCTTGGCTTTAGCATGTGCCAGCTCTGTTTCCAGCTGCTCCAGCCTTTCTGTCATCTGAGTTTCTGCGCTGCTTTCTGTGTTTTTTTCTAGATTTTCTTCTGTCATCATCCTGTCCTCTATTTTAAAAATATTAAAAAAAATAAAATTTAACACCCAACGCGAGAGTATATGGGGGAGGTTCTCATAATTTCAAGCAGACAGCCGAAAATAGCGAGAGAGAAGAAAAAAGATGGTATCCCCAAGGGGATTCGAACCCCTGTTACCGCCGTGAAAGGGCGATGTCCTAGGCCTCTAGACGATGGGGACATAGGATCATGTCTGTTTGGTGGAGCTAAGCGGGATCGAACCGCTGACCTCTTGCATGCCATGCAAGCGCTCTCCCAGCTGAGCTATAGCCCCAGACAGAGTGCGAAGTATATCATCGAATTTTGTCTCGTCAAGGGTTTTTGAAAGATTTTTATTGCACACAATGCGTTTGTACAACTTTTTCTGATTGAACGCTTGACTGGCGAGGCCTATCACGTCCCCTCTCCCGCAAGGCTACGGCATGCACACATCTTTCTAACCTATTGAATTGGCAAGGCTTTCTTATTCCCTCCTCCCTTGCGGAGGAGGGCTAGGGTGGAGGGTTCATGTTGGCAATGCCTGTATTCAGTTGCCTCCCAACTACTGAACAGAAA
>JAHFRR010000024.1 GCA_023266165.1 Thiotrichales bacterium | reverse complement strand
TACAAAAAGCTTTCTATCATAAACATCTAATTACTGTGTCAAAGGGAGTCGAAGAGGATGTGTTAAAAACACTGAAGCTTCACCCAAAATCCGTTCGAACCCTTTACAATCCTTTTGATATTCATCAGATCCAAGCTTTAGCAGAAGAAGAAATTTCTATCCCTGCGACACCCTATCTGATTCACATTGCACGCTTTGAACCGCATCGCAAAAATCAACCTTTACTTTTACAGGCCTTTCAGAAAATTCCAGCCCCTTATAGATTACTGCTATTAACAGAAGATTCCCCTCAACTTCGAACGTTAATTCATTCGATAGACCATACTCATCGAATTGATATTATTGGCTTTCAAGCCAATCCTTATCCCTGGCTCAAGCACGCCAAGCTTTCTTTACTATCTTCTAATTCCGAAGGGTTTGGAAATGTCATTCTCGAGTCACTGATCGTCGGCACACCCGTTGTGAGCACAGATTGTCAAGCAGGCCCACGAGAAATTCTGACAGGCCCCCTGGCCCACTGGCTGACTCCTGTAGGGGATGCCGATGCTTTTGCCTCAAAAATAATAGAGGCTTTACACGCCCACATTGATATTCCAGAAGATAATATTCAGCGCTTTGATGCACACAGGATTGCTCAGCAATATCTGGCGTTGATCTAGGCCCAACAACCATCTTGCATCACTAAGACTCGATCTAATTTTCTCGCCAATTTCTCATCATGAGTGACGATCACAAGACACATGTGAAACTCTTGATGTAACTCCTCTAACAGAGCTAAAATATTTTCTGCATTCTTCTGGTCTAAATTCCCCGTCGGCTCATCAGCCAAAATACAGAGAGGGCGATTGGCCAGAGCCCTTGCAATGGCAACGCGCTGGCGCTCGCCTCCTGAAAGCTCTGAGGGTTTATGATGCCTGCG
This sequence comes from Thiotrichales bacterium, assembly GCA_023266165.1. Taxonomy (GTDB): domain Bacteria; phylum Pseudomonadota; class Gammaproteobacteria; order Francisellales; family CACEW01; genus JAHFRR01. Next base: position 13,385 of record JAHFRR010000024.1, on the reverse strand, counting down.
CGATGCCAAACCTACCCGATCTAATAGGGTGTTAGCCATTTTCAATCCCTCTGCTATTGTCTGCCCTGAAATAACGGCAGAGAGCGCTGTATTTTCAAGTGCCGTCAATTCCGGTAAGAGATGGTGAAATTGGTAGATAAACCCCAGATAGCGGGCACGCAATCGTGCTCGGTGGTTGGCGTCGGCACTGAGTTTCTCTCCCATCACCCAGATCTTACCTTCGCTTGGACTCTCTAATCCTCCTAAAAGATGCAGCAACGTGCTCTTGCCTGATCCTGATGGCCCCATGATCGCCACGCGCTCGCCCGATAAAATCTCAAGATCCAAATGGCTTAAAACCGAGGTGCTGAAGACACCCTCTTGATAGACTTTTGAAAGATTCTGCGCTTTTAAAATAATATTTTTACTATTCATAACGCAACGCCTGTGCCGGTTGAACCTGAGAGGCTTTAAAAGCCGGATACAGCGTCGCGAGAAAACTCAACCCTACGGCCAAGATATCCACATGCCAAATATCTGCAAATCTCAGCTGCGAAGGCAGAAAATCAATATAGTACACACTGGAATTTAAAAACTGCACGCCTAATAGCGCTTGAAGATGATTGACAATACTCGTGATACTCAGCGATAAAGCAATACCAAGGCCTGTCCCGATCGTGATACCAATCACCCCTATGATCATACCCTGAATGATGAAAACACGCATCAGCTGCCCTGTTTGAAACCCCAGGGTGCGCAAAATGGCAATCTCTGCTTGCTTGTCAATGACCAGCATCACCAGGGAGGCCAGCATGTTAAAAACTGCAATCGCAATAATTAGAGTCAAAATCAAGAACATCATGGTCTTTTCCATGCTGAGGGCCGCAAAGAAGTTTTGATTCTGCGCCGTCCAATCTTGTGCCTGATAAGCCCCGCCTAACGCTTGATTGAGCTGATGGGCAATGGAAGGCGCTTGAAATAAATCATGGCACTTCAATTGCCATCCTGAATAGATCCCTTCCATGTTCAATAATCTCTGGGCATCTGAAATATTAATGAGCGCCATATTGCTGTCAAACTGATAGCCCGTTTTGAAAATTCCCACCACGGTAAACTGCCTCATCACCGGTGTAAAGCCAAAAGGCGAGAGATTCCCTCTGGGGACTAACAGCGTCAAGGTATCCCCTATTCCCACACCCAACTGATTGGCCAGATCCACTCCTAACACAATCCCAAAACGATTCGGCGTAAGACTCGAAAGGCGCCCTGAAATGATTTTCTCTCCAATGGGAGAGACTTGCCTCTGAGCGTTTGGATCAATGCCCTCAATCAGACTAAAGACAGTGGCACCTGAATTGCTGATCAGGGCCTCGCCCTGAATGGTCGGGGCTACTGCTGTCACTCCTGGATAGCGTTCCAAAAGATTTTTCAGAGGATTCTGAGGATCCGCGCTGACCGTGCCGCTCAAGCTGGACACGGTAATCTGAGGCACCATGCTCAAGATTCTTGTCTTGATCTGTTGATCAAAGCCGTTCATGACAGATAACACGGTGATCAATACCATCACGCCTAATCCAATTCCCAGCATCGAGACCATCGAGATAAACGAAATAAAGTGCGTACGCTTGCGTGCACGCACGTAGCGCAAGCCTAGAAATAGGCTTAAAGGCTTGAAGATTTGCATGAGGGCAAAACCCTTCTGGATCCTGCATGTCCCTTGCTGTCAATGGCATAGCAATGAGGGGCCCCTGTGTTCATTTCAAACTTCAAGATCTGCTCGGGTGTCATATCCTCTAAAAACATGATGATCGAACGCAAGGAATTTCCATGCGCAACAATCAAGATATTTTCGCCTCGCTGCAAGCAGGGCATCACATAGTTTCTAAAATAAGGCAGCGTTCTCTTCGCCGTATCGGCTAAGCACTCTCCATGGGGAGGGGGCACATCAAAACTACGACGCCAAATATGCACCTGATCCTCACCGTACTGAGCACGCGCCTCGTCTTTGTTCATGCCCTGTAGATCCCCGTAATGGCGCTCATTCAGCGCTGAATCGATCCAAATAGGCGGTGCTTGCGAAATGGCTGATAGGACATAGCCCAATGTCTTTTGCGCACGCTCCAACCGTGAGGTATGTGCCATTGCAAATGGCAAATCCAGCGTTGCAATCTGCACTCCTGCCTGCTTGGCCTCTTCAACCCCGTGTGGCGTCAAGGGCACATCCACCCAACCTGTAAAGCGATTCTCAAGGTTCCATGCCGACTGCCCATGACGTAGTAGCACTAAGGTTCCCATGGTTTTCTCCTGTGTTGCTTGCTCCTGCTTGATCTCGCTCAATTATATCCTATTTCAGGAGGCACAGATATCTTTATACAGCCTCTTTGCCGTGTACTTTTATGCAATTATTTGCAAAACATCACACAAATTCATACTTTTTGCCTGTGATTCACGCATGCAAAAATCCCACAGAAATCACGTAGGGCCTTTCTGGACAAGGCTTTCCTAAAAATAGAAAAAATTTTCTGAGCTCTACTTCACAAAAAGTTTAGCAAATAAAAAAAATTGCGCCTATAATCCATGGCATGTAGAGTAATTCTTCCAGGGTTTTTCTGGCAGAATCTAAGGAGACTCCCATGTCACGCACCGTATTGATTCACGCTGTCTTCAACGCCACCCCTAGACCCTATCGCGGAATAACCACGGCAGGCCAACATCGCGTTAAGCTTAACACCCAGTCTACGATTGTGGACTACGCGATTCTTGAAAACCTAAGTCTTCAGTCTCTTGAAGGCCTGGCGAAAACCCTAGCCATTGCGGTTTAGCGAGGACTTGCAGTATATCAACGCTGCTTCTAGCGCCGTTGAAAGCCCATCTATTTTTGGCCCTCCTACTTGCGCGCTGTCCGGTCGCCCGCCACCTTTGCCTTCCAGAAGCGGCGCGAGATGCGCTGCCAGCTGGCCTGCATGCATCAAATCCACGTCATCTGGTGTCACGCCAATCATCAGATGAACGCGCCCCTCATGAATCAAGCCCAGCACAATCACGCCCGAATGCACTGCGTTTTTCAAAACATCCATCATGGTTTTCAGCATCACAGGCTCAATCTCAGTGACTTCGGAAACCAGGATCTGGAAAAGCCTGTCCTGCTTCTGTATGGAGACAGCCTTCGAAAGCAACTGTGTTGCCTGCTGGCTGGCAAGCTTTTCTTGAAGCTGACTGAGCTGTTTCTCAAGTGATTTCATCTTTGTAAAATTCTGCTCTAGTTTTTGCGAAATAGTCTTGCGTTCTGCTTGGAGGGTTTTTGCAACCGCATAGCAAATCTGCTCGCTCTGCTGCATCCATTCAATCGCTGCATCACCTGTCACTGCTTCGATACGTCGAACACCAGAAGCCACCGCACCCTCTAACACCAACTTAAATAGCCCAATATCCCCCGTGCGATGCACATGGGTACCTCCACAGAGCTCTTTTGAAAACTCGCCCATAGAGAGTACTCTGACCGTATCGCCATACTTCTCACCAAAAAGTGCCATCACGCCCTCGCGCTTGGCCTCTTCCAAACTCGAGTAACGGGTGTCCACCAGGCTGTTACGCTGAATCTCTTGGTTGACGAGGGCTTCAATAGCGCGCCATGCTTCGTGATCCAGCTGACCTTCATGAGAAAAATCAAAGCGCAGTCGATCGGGGGCAACCAAAGACCCTTTTTGTTGGACGTGCTGACCTAATATTTTTCGCAACGCCGCATGCAACAAATGGGTTGCCGAATGATTGCGCGCAGTAGCAAGACGACGCACTTCATCCACGCGTGCCTCCACCAAGACCCCTACAGATAACTCACCCACAATCACACGCCCCATATGCACAATGGCTTGACCATAGCGACGAGTCTCTAACACCTCGAACTGACCGCTTGAAAACATCAGGCACCCTGCATCACCCACCTGGCCACCCGACTCGGGATAAAAAGGCGTGATCGACAACACCACAGACCCTTTCTCGCCAATACCCAGTGTTGCAACAGGCTGATCGTCTTGAAACAAGGCCTCCACTTCACTGGTTTCTGATAAAACTTCATACCCCACAAACGTAGACTGCGTGTCTAACTGTGTCAGCAACGCATCCTGCGTTTTGAATGTACTGGCCTTGCGCGCTCGATCTCGCTGTACCTGCATACATCGCTCGAAGCCTTCCATATCTAGGGTAACCCCTTGCTCTCTGGCAATATCTGCCGTCAAATCCACAGGGAATCCGTAGGTGTCATAAAGCTTGAAAATCATCTCACCAGAGAGCGTAAAGGCCTCTGAGGCTGGATCCAAGGACTGGCCTGCAAGATCTGCCTTCAACATACTGAGGCCCAGATCTAAGGTTTTCGCAAATTGAATTTCTTCTTTACGAATCACAGACTCAATCTCATGGTAGCACTCTGCCAACAAAGGATAGGCCCCTCCCATCTGATCTGTCAGGGGTTTCACCAGCTTGAAGAAAAACGGCTCTTGAGCTCCCAGCTGATGGCCGTAGCGCATCGCTCGACGCATAATACGCCGTAGCACGTAGCCTCGCCCTTCATTGCCAGGTAACACCCCATCCATAATCAAAAAGGCAGTAGCACGAATATGATCTGCAATCACACGCAACCCACGCTCTTCCAGAGAGCCTGTTTTTAAAATATGGGCTGTCGAACGAATCAGAGCCTGGAATAAATCAATATGGTAATTATCATGGACATGCTGAAGCACTGCAGCCAAACGCTCCAAGCCCATCCCCGTATCGACAGAAGGTTTAGGCAAAGGGGTAAGCACCCCGTCTTGACTCCGATTATACTGCATAAAGACCAGGTTCCAGATCTCAATATAACGATCGCCATCCGCCTCAGGAGACCCTGGAGGCCCTCCTGGAATTTCAGGCCCATGGTCATAAAAAATTTCCGTACACGGCCCGCAAGGCCCCGTATCGCCCATACTCCAGAAATTGTCTTTCGCTCCAATACGCGAAAGCCTTGCAGGGTCTACACCCACCTCTTGAATCCAGATCTTCTCTGCTTCCTGATCTTCTTCAAAAACCGTCACCCAAAGCTTCTCTCGAGGCAACTTCAAAACTTGAGTTAAAAATTCCCAGGCCATGAAGATGGCCTCACGCTTAAAATAATCACCAAAGCTGAAATTCCCCAGCATCTCAAAGAACGTGTGGTGCCGCGCGGTATAGCCTACGTTATCAAGGTCATTGTGCTTACCTCCAGCCCTCACACAACGCTGAACAGTAACAGCACGGTTATAGAGGCGGGTATCTGCACCTAAAAAAACTTCTTTGAATTGCACCATACCCGCATTGGTAAATAAGAGCGTGGCATCATTAAATGGAATCAGTGGACTGCTGGGTACAAGGGTATGTCCCTTTTGAACAAAGTACTCGACAAACCATTGACGAATCTGGGCCGTGGTAGGTGCTTTCAGAGGAAGGCTAGACATAAACTTAATCACTCTCTGCAGTCAAAAAATGGTGCGCCCATCAGGACTCGAACCTGAAACCTACGGCTTAGAAGGCCGTTGCTCTATCCAATTGAGCTATGGGCGCAATGGATGAGATTATACGGACATCCCGCTTCAAATTCCAGGGGATTGTGTGAAGATTTACAAAGATACTAAAAGATCTTCTAGAACCACCCACTCATCTTGAACATGAATATCAAAACAGGCCTCCTGGAGCTTCGCCACTCAAGCCTTGTGCTCAGGATCCTGTGCCTCACTTAAGAAAAATAAAAAATCCAGCTGAAAGCCTTTTGAGACAAGCCTTACAGGAGGGCTTCAACTCGAAAAATTGCTGGAACATCCGTTAGAAGAGTTTAATCATCTCAGAGATCATACGTAGAGTCAAATAAAAAAAACAGCATGATGAGGCTGAAATGCAAGACTTGCAGGCTATTAACTTAATAAAGTTTCAGAGTCTTCTCATTATCGGAAGTGACTCACTTCTTAAGATTTTCTGAAATCAACTCTAACAGCTGCTCCGCAAGTATCGTTTTAGAAGTTTTTGGAAACTCTGTGACATTTGCTTCGTCGATTACCCATAACGCATTCTCGTCCGTTTCGAATCCAAGCTCAGATCGACTCACATCATTGATGGCAATCATGTCCATCCCTTTTGAAAGACGCTTTTTACGGCCATATTCAAGTAAATTTTCTGTTTCAGCTGCAAAGCCCACCACAAATAAATCAGGTCTACGAGCCCGTACTGCTTGCAGGATATCAGGATTTTGCATTAAGGTAAGCTGCATTGGGCTAGATTGATCTTGCTTCTTCAATTTTTGCGGAGAGGCTGTTTCTACGCGATAATCTGAAACCGCCGCACATCCAATAAAAAGATCCGCAGACTCCATCACAGACAATACCGCTTCAAGCATCTCAGCTGCTGTCGTCACAGAAATGCGCTGAACATTCAAAGGAGCTGCAAGGGACACAGGTCCTGAAACCAGAATGACTTCAGCACCAAACTCGCTGGCTGCTTTTGCAATCGCATACCCCATTTTCCCAGAGGAGCGATTACTCAAGTATCTCACAGGGTCTATCGGCTCACGGGTGGGTCCTGCAGTAATCACAACTCTCTTGCCTACCAAACTCGATACTTTTTTAAATCGCCTGCTTAACGCTTCAAAAACCCCCACAGGCTCCATCATTCGGCCCGCCCCCACGTCTCCGCATGCCTGAGATCCAATGTCAGGGATCAAAATTTCAACACCATGCTCTTTTAAGCGTTCCACATTCTTCCGTGTCGCTGGATGTGCCCACATCACCTGATTCATTGCAGGTGCAATAATCGTCTTGACTGGTGTTGCTAAATAAAGCGTTGACAGCAGATCTTTTGCAAAACCATGAGCAAGTTCAGCTAAAATATTTGCAGTCGCTGGCGCAATCAGCAGCACATCAGGCCATCTCGCTAACTCGATATGACTCATTCCCTGCTCAGCCTCTAGGTCAAATAACTTGATACGCACAGCATGACCAGAAATTGCTTGGAACAGCAACGGGTTGATGAGGTCCCTTGCATGCTCAGTCATCACCACACGAACTTCATGCCCTGCTTTTTTAAAAAGCCTGACAAGCTTCAAAGATTTATAAATCGCGACGCTTGCCGTCACGCCTAACAGAATTTTCATCTACACCTTCATAGCTTTGCTTTTATAAGAGCTATTATCTCTGATCGCCTTCATTGTGCAAGGCGATCAAACTACATACTCTCGAAATAAAACTCTATATCAGGCCCGCTTTCTCAATCGCGTAATGCACCACTTTCCCTTCAAACACCACGGCTATCATCAAGATCTCTGTGATCTGATCATACTGCCTGATTTTGGCCGAGTAGTTTTTGGATTGGATTTGCTGGAGAGCTTTCTGGGTGAGCGTTTGCGGGTTTTGGTCTGAGGTTGCAATTTTGAATTCTAGAATCAAAGCCCTGCTTTGGGATTTGTCTTTGGGAATCAAAATGATATCCGGTCGACCATAGCCGCTTTCTTCATTTGAAAACACATAAAACTGATCCATCATCGATGCAATCAACGCCAGCGTAAAGCCATGATAAAACGCCTCGGGCTGATTCGCATAATCATGAAAGCTCGCTGCAGATTCTAAAAAGAACTGGGTTTCTGCCGTAAATTGTTTGATATCACCGGTGACCAAACCCGCTACCAATTGGGTTTGATGTTCGAGTCTCTCAGGCACTTTCTCAAGCCAACTCGAAAACATGCCTCGATAAGCCAATAACACTTCTTGGTTCGGGATCGCCACTTGAGCGGTATAAAATTCCCCATTAAAATCTGAAAACAATACTTTTAAATATCCGCCTAATAAGAGCAAATTCCAAAGCATACTCTCATGCGCTCTAATCTCATCAAACCGCATGGTTTCTGCAACCAGTACCTCAACAGTTTCGCCTAAAATCAGTCGTTCCAGTTTTTTCTTAACGCCTTCAGAACTGTTTTGAATCAGCTCTCGTAATAGCTTATCATCCCCACTTAATACCCAATACGGCCCAAGCTCACCTTTGTTTAAGAGGCATTTCATAATAGACCAAGGATTATAAAGTGTCAGCCCATTGATTTGATATCCGTTATACCAAGTTTGCACTTGGGGTTCATCATGGCTAAGTCCTTGATCCTCAAAAAGCTGGACTAAATCTTGTTGCGTGAATCCGAAGGAATCATAATACTGTTTATCTTTGAGTACCGTATAGGTTTCAACGTTATTCAGCCCTGAAAGCATACTGTCTTTGGAGACCCTCAAAATCCCAGTCATCACGCCTTTTTCGACAAAAGAATTATCCTTCATACCTGCGCTTAAGAAATTTTTCAAAAGCTCAGATAATGGTTCAAAAAGCTCGTGATCATGATGCGCAAAAGCATGATTAAGCGGGGTATCGTATTCGTCGATTAAGATAAAAACTTTCTTTCGATGGGCTGTAAACAGCAGCTCTGTAAGATATCTCAAGGAGTCTGCTATTTCTGCCTCCGTGAGAGGCTCATTGAGATAATGATTAAACAGACGCTTTGCTCGATCATCTAAAATACTCTCTGGATCTTTAATCAAAGCAATATGCTGAGCATATACGCGTTGAATGAGAATCTTGAATGTCTCCATGGCCTTTTCATAAGAGCTGATTTTAAAATCTTTGAAACTCATAAAGATCACAGGATACTGTCCTTGATGCTTTGCAATATAGTTCCCAGAAACTTTCGAGATCTCTAAGCCATCAAACAACCCCTTTGTCTCAACACCATCTACCTTGGGGGCTAAGAAGTGATGCAGCATGGAAAGGTTTAAAGATTTCCCCCAGCGACGTGGGCGAGTGATCACAATCGCCTTATGTGGATCCTCCAACACATTTTTGATAAAACAACTCTTATCGACAAAAAGGTACCCTCCCAAAACAAGCTCTGAGAAGTTCCCTCCACCAATTTGTAAAGTTTTTGACATATCGCTTTTCCCTTAACCCGTGCTTTTAAATTTCTTTAACTGAGTGCCATCATGCTCTGGCTTTGGAAGCTTAAATTAAAAGCCATGATAAAATAAAAATCAAAAAAAATCAAGAGAAAAATAATGAGCAAAATTTCGGATTTTTCTTAACCCTCAGGGTACTTCACATCCACCAGATAAAGCCCTTCAGGAGGTGCAGTCACCCCCGCTTGTCGCCGATCTTGCGTTTTAAGCACTTCAGCCAAAGCCTCAGGAGGTTTATGAAGCTGGCCGATAGGCAAGAGCATCCCCACGATGTTGCGCACCATGTGGTGCAGGAAGGCATTGGCTTCGATGTCAAAAATTACGTGATCGGGATCTATTTGACTGCGCGTCACGCTCGCCTGATACACACAGCGCCAGGGGGTTTTAGATTGACATTCACTGCCTCTGAGCGCACTGAAATCCTGCTCGCCCAGTAAGCTCTGCGCCGCTTGGTGCATGGGGGCAATCTCCAAGGGATATTTAAACCAAAGCGCCCTTTGATGTAAAATCGGGGAACTGACCGCACGGTTTAAAATTTTATATTGATATCGTCTAGAAAGCGCTGAGTATCGCGCATGAAAATCCAGACTCACCTCCCAGGCTTTTAAAACTCGAATATCAGGAGGGAGAAAAACATTCGTCCCAAAGACCAACGCGTCTATTTTACGCGAGCTCAGGGTGTCGAAATGAACAATCTGCTTTTGGGCATGCACGCCTTTATCCGTACGCCCTGCGCAGTGCAGTAATACAGGATGACAAAGGATTTTCTCAAGCGCGCACTCTAGAGTCTCTTGAATAGAGCAAACACCGTCCTGACGCTGCCAACCATGATACTGCGTACCTACGTACTCAATCCACAGCGCCACGCGCCGCAGTGTTCCTAGGTGGCCTTCCCTCATGCGTTGGTTTTCAAGCTTTTGAGCTTAGAGGCAGCCATCTCTGCCGCCTGTGTTTTGGGATACTCTTTTATTACCGTTTCAAAGTTTTGTTTGGCGTGGGCCGTATCGCCACTGGCTAAAAAGATTGTACCCAACGCCATCATGGCATCTGGACGCTTGGGGCTACTGGTATCACGCACCACTTTGCGAAATTGCTCTGCTGCAAGATCAGGGTGCCCTTCTGTCAGGTATAATTCGCCCATCCAGTAGGACGCATCCGTCACACGATCACTCTTGGGATATTGCTTGATAAACCGCTGAAAAGCCTGCAGGGACGCAGAATATTGCTTTTTGATTAAGAGACCATAGGCTTTTTGATACATCGCTTGCTCAGCTGCGCTGACAACAGGCGCCGGTGTTGCCACCTTAGACTTCAAGGCTTGACCAGGAGCAACCTGAGCAGCGGTGGATGCTGGTTTTGCGGTTTCCAGTGCTTGCACTTTTTGCTGAAGCTGAGTGATTTGATCCGTGTTAAGCGTCAATTGCTGATTGAGTTGATCTAACTGGGCTGTCAACTCAGTGACTTTCTGTTGATTGGCAACAGACTGAGCTTGCATCTGATTGAGATAGGCCACCTGATTTTCCAGGCGTTGGACTTGTTGGTTCAGCGTTAAAGAAGAGATATTTTGGGAGGGCCCTGCACATCCCAGATTGACACTGATCAAAGCCGTGAAAAACAGATAAGCCCCCGCATAACACAACCCGCTCCCCCTGGACAGGGAGGGGTTAAAGTGGAGGGGATCAACGGCTTTCTTCAAAATACTCAACATCACAAGCGATTACCCCATAAACGATGCAGGCGAGCCTGCCACACTGGCGGCATTCGCGGTATTGGCACTGGAAGCCGCTGAGTTTGAGGATCCGCAGGTTTGGTTATACTGCAGTACCGCGCGACGATCCAAGGCGTAGGCTTTTTGCCAATCTCCACTGAACTGATCAGGGCTCGCAGCAGGCTGCAATTCTCCATAGCTCACCACACACAGCTGGCCTTGAGAAATCCCTTGTTGCAGCAAATAATTCATGACGGCGTTGGCACGGCGTTGACCTAAGTGGAAGTTATACTCTTGCGAACCTCGAGGATCGGTAAATCCGGCCACAACCACGTTGGTGTTAGGGTTTTGCAAAAGATAAGTGACATTGGGTGCTAGCACGGTTTGCGCTTGTGAGTCCACGCGATAGCTGTCAAAGCCAAAATGCACAGTGGTTTTCATGCCATTCGGCCCGGTGGTTTCTCCAAAAGAGTTCCCGCTACCCCCCAAGCTCTGCCCTGAGAACTGCCCTTGACCGTTGACCCCTTGACTGCTGGTCTGGCCGTACTGCGAATCGCTTCCGTTATTCAGCCCCGACACTTTGGCATCGTTATGCTTAGGCATACTGGAACAGCCAGAGAGCCCCAACACCCCTAAGACCATGACCCCTGCAACAGCGAGAGATCCTCGTTTAAACCCTTGTTTGATTCGCATTTTCTACACTCCTTGATTGACTTAGTTTAGTTGATAATGATTCGTTGACACATGAATGAATTCTTCAAACCTGCGCAGTATACAAAATTTTTATCTCGGTGACCAGGCCGGTGATTGCACCGAGCCATTTGTTGCGGGCAAACGTACGCTGACCTTACCGTTGATAGAGGTTTCCGCCAAAATACCTCGTGCGCCATCATAGTTCGCATAAATCACCATTTGACCATTGGGCGCAACACTGGGGGATTTGTCCAGCTCGCCATGCGTTAAGACTGTCAACACATGGGTGTTCAAGTTGAGCTTGGCAATTCGAATCGCACCGCCCGAGGAGGCTTGGTACATCAACACCAGATCCTGTCCATCGGGGGTATACATCGCAGAGAAATTTTTCACGCCCTGCGTGGTCACGCGTGAAACCGCTTTGGAGTCAAGATTGATTTTATAAATCTGGGGGTTGCCCGTTCGATCTGAGGTAAAGACCAGGCTACGGCCATTGGGAGAGAACTCAGGCGAGGTATTGGTGCCTAAGTGGGTCAACTGGGTAAGCTGATGCGTATCTAGATTCAATAAATAAAGATTGGTCTGATCCTGACTGCCCATCGAGAGCGCCAGTGCCATCTCCCGCCCATTGGGAGCATAGCTCGGCGCACTGTTCATACCCGGATAATCTGCCAAGAGGTGCCGTTCACCCGTGGCCAAATTGATGGTGTAAACCACCATCTTGTTATTCAAATAGCTGACATACGCCAATTGGCTGCCTTCCGGCGACCAGCTGGGCGATGCGATGGGAATACCCACTTGGCGCAAGAGCACTTGCGGGTTAAAGCCATCAATACCGCTCACCACCAATCGATACACCGCATCACGAGAGGTAGGATCACTCACTTCGACATAGGCTAACCGCGTTCTAAAAATCCCAGGAACCCCTGTGATATACTGATAGATCTCATCGCTGATGTGATGGGCAAGCGCACGCAGCTGGTTTCTCTCAATCCCTTGAAAGCGTTGACCAATCAGGAGTTGATGATTGATGGCACTCATGAGCTTAAACTGCACCTGATAACGCCCACCCCCCAAATCTTGCACCACGCCTGTGACATCATAATCGCTGTTGGCATTTTGGGTCTGTGAGCTCACAGAAAACTGCCCTGTCATCGAGAGATCACTGGAGATGACTCCTGAGATTCCCTGGGGAACACTCGCTGTGCTCACATCATTTTGAAAAGGGTTCACTGTGATGGGAAACGGGCGATCAACCCCTTGACTGATCTGGATCACAAGATTTGCCTGTAACAGCCCTATCAAGAAAAAACCCGCACTGAACTGTATTATCTTTTTGACTACTTTCACGATCAAGCCCCTATCATCCAAGATGTTGAGATTCTGAGATTCTATACGGAGCCGTGTTTAAGATCTAGATGTTTTTAAAGATTCATGTCAGAATATCGCAAACACGCCCATAGATCCGCTCGAATCCACTTGAATCCACTCGAGAGCACCTGAAAGGATGACCCCATGAAACCTAACACCCTGTCCCCTGAAACTCTTGAAGCTCAAAAGAAAGCAGCCGCTCTGCATGCCTTAAGTTTTATTAAACCCGGGTGTATTTTGGGAGTCGGGACTGGATCTACCATCAATTACTTTATCGAGGCTTTGGCATCGCCCTTGATCAAGGGCAAAATTGAAATGGTGATCTCCAGCTCTAGCGCCTCAACGCTCAAGCTCCAAGCCCTGGGCATCCCTGTTGAGCCTTTGAATCAAACCGCTCGCATCGATCTTTATGTGGATGGTGCGGATGAAGTCACCCCTCAAAAGACCATGATCAAAGGGGGGGGTGCGGCACTCACAGGCGAGAAAATCTTAGCGGCGGTGGCCTCTCAGTTTATTTGTATCGTAGATTCTGGAAAAGTGGTGGATGTGCTAGGGAAGTTCCCTCTACCCATTGAAGTGATCCCCATGGCGCGTAGCTTTGTGGCTCGAGCACTGGTGAAGCTCGGCGGGCATCCGGAGTATCGCGT
>JAHFRR010000023.1 GCA_023266165.1 Thiotrichales bacterium | reverse complement strand
TAAAAAATATAACTCTTACAGACCCCACCAAGCCCTCGACGGACTCACCCCAATGCAGTATATTCATCACTACCAATTGGAGGCTTCTCAAAAGTCTCAAAATACCTGAACCTATACAACACACCTACCCCTCCTTGCCTTCCCCCCACAGAAAGGAGTAAACTAGGCGCACGCACAGCGTTGTAGGGTTGTGAGCGCTTATCAAGTCAAGTCAAACAAGGAGAAACACATGGCGATTCGTGTCGCGATCAATGGATTTGGGCGTATTGGACGAAATGTCTTGAGAGCCCTCTACGAAGGACATCGCAAAGGGGAGATTCAGATTGTTGCTATCAATGATCTCGGTGAGCCAGACATCAATGCCCATCTTTTGAAATACGATACCACCCATGGCCCCTTTGGCTTTGATGTGATTTTATCGGGTAAGCAGATGACGGTAGCAGGTGATGTGATTCAGATGCTCTCTGAGCGTGATCCTGCTAAACTGCCTTGGGCGGATTTGAAAATCGATGTCGTCCATGAATGCACAGGGTTCTTCACCACGAAAGACCAAGCGGCGCAACACTTGAAGGCAGGTGCCAAAAAAGTGATGATCTCTGCCCCAGGTGGAAAAGATGTCGACGCTACGATTGTCTATGGCGTGAATCATCAGGTGCTCAAAGCGTCAGACACCGTGATCTCCAATGCTTCGTGCACCACCAATTGCTTAGCCCCGATCGCACAGGTCTTACATCAAGGCTTGGGGATTGAATCGGGCTTGATGAACACCATCCATTCGTATACCAACGATCAGAAACTTTTGGATGTCTATCACAGCGATGTCCGGCGCGCGCGATCGGCGACGCAATCGATGATTCCCACCAAAACCGGTGCGGCATCAGCCCTAGGCCTGGTGTTGCCAGAGCTCAATGGCAAGCTGGATGGATTTGCCATGCGTGTTCCGACCATCAACGTTTCCGTCGTGGATCTGACCTGCATGGTCAAGCGAGAAACGACAGTGGATGAAGTCAATGCGCTTGTTAAGAAAGCCTCTGAAATCGGTGCTTTGAAGGGTATTCTGGGCTATAATACACAGCCTCTGGTGTCGGTGGATTTCAACCATAACCCACACTCTTCTATTTTTGATGCGACCCAAACCAAAGTCATTGGGAAATTGGTAAAAGTCTTATCCTGGTATGATAACGAGTGGGGATTCTCCAATCGCATGCTCGATACGACGGTGGCGTTGATGCATGCCAAATAAATCCTCCCCGCGCTCTTTAGCCTCCATTCTTGCCCTCACAGACCAGGCTGTCCAGGGCAAGCAGCTCTTGATCCGCGTGGATTTCAACGTGCCTTTAGACCATGGGGAGATCACCTCTGATGCCCGCATCCGAGCAGCCCTTCCCACACTGCGCTATGCCGTTGCACACGGTGCAGGCGTGCGCGTGCTCTCACACCTAGGGCGACCGCCAGAAGGTCTGTATGACCCCAACGCCTCACTTCTACCCATTTGCGAGCATCTACAAACGCTGATGCCTGAGACACCTATCACGTTTGAATCAGACTGGCTTTCAGGGAAGCCTGTCCCCTTGGGCCAAATTCATGTCTGCGAAAATGTGAGATTTCAGCTCGGCGAAGACAAAAATGACCCCCACCTCGCCCGACGAATGGCAGCACTGTGTGACATCTTCGTGATGGATGCCTTTGGCACCGCTCATCGTGCACAGGCCTCCACCTATGGCGTTGCAGAATACGCACCCATCGCCTGTGCAGGGCTTTTGCTGCAAGCAGAGCTTCATGCCCTCTCCACCGCCCTAGAGCACCCCCAACACCCTGTGGTTGCGATTGTGGGGGGCTCCAAAGTGTCAACCAAGCTCACCGTACTGAAAAACTTACTCCCTCAGGTTGATCACCTGATTGTCGGTGGTGGCATTGCCAATACCTTTCTTGCAGCCCAAGGCTATCCTGTCGGTCAGTCTCTATATGAGCCGGATTTGCTGGATGAGGCAAGACGCTTGCTCACTCAGATGAAAGCGAAAGGCGGCAGTATTCCTCTCCCCATTGATCTTCGAGTTGCCAAAAAATTCTCGCCCGATGCGCCCGCGCTGATTCGACTTGCCCATGACGTTCAACCCGATGAGATGATCCTGGATATTGGCCCTGAGAGCGAACATCAGCTCTCAGCGTTATTGGGTCATGCCAAAACGATTCTTTGGAACGGGCCGCTAGGGGTGTTTGAGTTCCCTGCGTTTCGATCCGGCACCCTCGCACTGGCCCAAGCGCTGGGCCAGAGCAAAGCGTTTTCGTTGGCAGGGGGCGGAGATACCCTTGCGGCGATTGATTTGTTTGGGATAGGTAATCAGATCTCTTATATTTCAACGGGCGGCGGAGCGTTTCTAGAGTTTATCGAAGGGAAAACTTTACCGGCAGTAGCCATTTTGATGCGCCGCGGGCAACAGCGCTTTACATCATTATCAAAAAATTAATTTAAATAAGGAATTTTAAACATGCGTAGAACCAAAATTTTAGCCACCTTGGGCCCTGCCTCTGAATCAGAAGACGTCTTGCGTGCCATGATTAAAGAGGGCTTGAACGGCGTACGCTGTAATTTTTCTCACGGCACGGCAGCCGATCATCAAGCGCGTATCGAGTTGATCCGTCGGGTCGCTCGAGAAGAAGGGGTGAGCGTGGGCATCTTGGCGGATCTTCAAGGCCCCAAAATTCGCGTGGCGAAGTTCAAAAATGGCTTTGTGATGCTAGAGCAAAACCAAAAATTTATCGTCGATTATAGCCTGCCCAAAGATATTGGAGATACCCATCAGGTCGGCGCTGACTATGAACACCTGCACAAAGATGTCAAACCAGGTGATCTTCTTTTGCTGGATGATGGCAAGATTATTTTCACCGTTGAGAAAATCCAAGGCACTGCGGTGCACTGTTGTGTCACCGTAGGGGGTAAACTCTCAAACAACAAAGGGATTAACAAGCGCGGCGGCGGTCTCACTGCACCTGCGCTCACGGAAAAAGACAAAGTCGATTTGAAAACAGCAGCTGCCTTGAATGTTGACTTCGTGGCGGTCTCATTTCCTCGCGGCCCTGAAGATATGCTGGAAGCGCGCGCGCTCTTGACAGAAGCTGGATCCAGCGCCTGGTTGATTGCCAAAGTTGAGCGCCATGAAGCCGTGGAGCACATGGATGCCCTGATCAGCTCTTGCGATGGCGTGATGGTCGCTCGGGGGGATCTGGCGGTTGAAATTGGGGAAGAGTATGTCCCAGGTGTTCAGAAAAAACTGATCCAACGCTCACGAGATCTGGACAAGATTGTCATTACCGCCACACAGATGTTGGAAAGCATGATCACATCGCCTGTGCCTACACGCGCGGAAGTCTCTGATGTTGCCAATGCCGTCTTAGATGGCAGTGACTGCGTGATGCTCTCAGCTGAGACCGCTGTGGGCGAGTATCCTGTTAAAGTCATCAATGCCATGGATCGTGTCTGTCGCGCCGCAGAACAGCATGCCTTGGAGATGCTCTCTTGCCAACGCGAGCAAGCGCATTTCGCCCGTGTAGATGAAGCCATTGCCATGGCCACCATGTATATCGCCAATCATCTGGATGTCAAAGCCATCTTGGCGCTCACAGAATCTGGATCGTCTGTACTCTGGATGTCCCGTGTGAACTCCTCCCTGATGATCTATGCCCTGACCCGCAACCTCGAGACCATGGGGCGTATGACTTTAGTGCGAGGAGTCATGCCTGTGCACTTTGACTCAACACGCATGCCTAAAGACTATGTGCACCGTGAAGCCACCGAGCTGCTTGTCAAAAAAAACGTGTTACACCATGGAGATTGGGTGCTGCTCACCTCAGGAGACCATATGGGGACACATGGGGGTACGAATCAACTCAAAGTCTTGAAGATTGGAGATGTGCTGTAATGCGAGACTTCTTTATTGGTGCTGACGGCGGGGGCACCAAAACCCGCTTGCAGTTAGAAGATGCGAACGGCCACCTTCTGGCAGAAGCCCTGAGCGGGCCGGCCAATGTCCGCTCTTCCGTTGAAGGCTCCTGGAAATCTATCATGGAGGGCGTCCATCAGCTCTTGCATCAAGCCGGGCTCTCGCTTGAAGACCCTACCGCACGATTTCATATTGGCTTAGGTCTTGCAGGCACTGAGGTCAAAAACGTCGCGCAAAAGTTTTTAAGTTATGCGCATCCCTTTCACACCTTGATGTTGGAGTCTGATGCCTATGCGGCATGTTTAGGTGTTCATGATGGGCGAGATGGTGCGATTATTATTATTGGCACAGGTGTTATTGGATATCAGATTGAATCAGGAACAACCTCTCGCGTGGGGGGCTTTGGTTTCCCGCATGATGATTTGGGCGGTGGCGCCTGGTTTGGCCTTCGAGCCTGCCAGCTCTTGCTCCAAGCATGCGATGGCCGAAGAGCCACAACCCCTTTACTCGAAATCCTTTTCGAACATTTTAGACGAGATCTGAATGACTTGGTCGCCTGGGCCAATGCCGCCACGCCTGGAGATTTTGGGACATTGGCTCCGATTGTCATCCAAGAAGCCGCACGAGGTGAGCTCCTGGCCAAAGCCCTCATGAAAGAAGCGGCGGAGTATATCATGCTGCTGGATCGAGCGCTCAACAAGAAACTTAAACAAAAAGACGCCCTACTCCCCTGCTGTCTGCTCGGCGGGATCGCACCCCATCTGCGCCCTTATCTCGACGCCAGCCTGTTAATACGCTTAAAGCCTCGCTTGCAAGATGCCGCCAAAGGGGCGATCTATATGATTCGAAATCACGTAAATCAGGTACAAGGAAGCCCATCATGATGTCTCCCCACTCCAAACTCCCTATGACCCTGATGGAACAAGAAGCGCGAGAAGCCCCTCTCTGTATCCAAAACCAGTTAAAATCCAATGCCCCTTTGTGGAAAGCCCTCAAAGTGCAGATCGAAAAAAAGAAGCCTGCCTTTGCGCTCACTATTGCCAGGGGTAGCTCAGATCATGCTGCCACGTTTGCAAAATATTTACTAGAAACCTATCTGGGGCTCCCCACGGTGTCCGCAGCACCTTCTATTCAAACCCTGTATGGTCGGACGTTGCAGCTCCATCAAGCGTTGGTCATCGGGATCTCCCAATCCGGCAAAAGCCCCGATATCTGTGAAGTCATGCAGCAAGCCAAACATCAAGGCGCTCTCACCGTGGCCCTGGTCAATCAAACGGACTCCCCGCTCGCGCATCTGGCCGATATTGTCATTCCCTTGGGCGCTGGCCCTGAAAAGGCCGTTGCAGCCACAAAAAGCTATCTTACAGCGATTTCCGCCCTCACCCAGGGGGTTTCTATCCTGGCAGAGGATAAACTCCTGCAAATCGCTTTACCAAGGCTTGCAGAGCGTTTAACAGAAGCCCTAGGACAAGACTGGTCTCAGTTGCTGCATTCGCTCAACACCACGCAAGATATGCTGACCTTAGGCCGAGGCTTTGGATATCCCATCGCGCAAGAGGCAGCCCTCAAATGCAAAGAAACCTGCGGAATTCACGCGGAAGCCTTCAGCAGCGCCGAAGTCATGCATGGCCCCTTTGCCCTGATAAAACCTCACTACACCACCCTGCAGTTTGTTCAAAACGATGCAACACTCGAGAGCAACCTGATGCTCGCCGAAAAAATTGCAACCTGTTCGGGGCAAGTCCTGATGGCCATCCCTCAAGATCTCGCCCTCAAAACCCCTCACTCTGCCGCGATCATCCAGCTCCCTATGCCCAACAGCCTCCATGGCGTTCTAGACCCTATGATCGCCCTGAGCGCCTTTTACTGCGCCCTGGCCCAGCTGGCTGTCAGCCGAGGTTTAAACCCAGACCAACCCAAGAACTTGCGTAAAGTGACAGAGACACGATAGAAAATCTGTTGGCAGGGTTTTCTTATAGAGGCTTGAGCGTGATACTGAGGCTTTCACCCCTCATTAACAGCCAGCGCCCCCTCAACACCTAGCTCAAATAAAATTTTTTCTCTAAGCTTTGCAACATCGGGTAGCGAGCCTCGAAGCTGCTCGGGAATATCTTTCGTGAGCTGGTATCCTGCCACACCCACGGGCTTATCAATACCTCGAAGCGCGTATTCGACATCAAATCGACTGCGTTCAGCGCATAAGATAATTCCAATAGAGGGATTCTCATGAGGCTCTTTTACAAAGTCATCAAGCAGGTTCAAATAGAAATTCATCTTGCCTGCATACTCTGGCTTGAACTTTGTTGTCTTCAATTCAATCGCAACCAAGGCCTGAAGTTTTCTGTGGTAGAATAATAAATCGATAAAATATTCTGAATCGGGTGTCACAATACGGTATTGGTTTCCAATAAAGCTAAACCCATATCCAAGCTCCAAAATGACGTCTTTGATTTTAGTCACCATTCGTCGTTCCATTTCAACTTCAACAACAGGCTCTGTGATTCCCAACATATCAAGCATATACACATCTTTCATCGTTTGATTCGCTTGCTCGGCCAAATGATTTGGCAATGCGGCTACAAAATTATGCTGCTTATCTGCAAGCAAATGCCTCTCATAAGCTTTGGAAAGAATCTGCTGCCTGAGTACCTCACGGCTCCATGCGCATGTCTTAGTCGCTGTCAGATAGTAATGTCGAGCTTTTTCGCCTTTTACTTTGCTCATAATCAACAGGTTATGGCCCCATGGAATTTCTGCGACAAGCTGTCGCAGTTTTGGAAAGTCCTTATACTCTGCATAAAAATGCCGCATATCCCACAAGTTTCTGGGCGAAAATCCAAGCGATGCATCAGGAAACAATTTAAAGAGATCTTGCGAGAGCTGCTCAACAATAGACTTGCCCCAGCTATGCTGCTCTTGGTTCTCAACAATATGCTGTCCAAGCCACCAATATAGTGAAATCGTTTCTTTACTGACTGCTCGAATGGCTCTGGTTCTTGTTGCTTGAATTTGCTCAGCAACCTTGGACAGAAAATGGCGATAATCTTTTAAATCACTTAAAGCAAGTTCACTCATAATAGGAAGTCCTACGATTATCTGTGCTCATCAAAGGTGCCATATATCCTCGAAGCTTTTCGGGATTCTAGCATGCTTTAGGAAAGAATGTGAGCACTTCTTTCTCGTACAACTGTCAGCGACACTGACAGTTTTATAGTTAACTATAGGTCAAAATGAATTGTTGATCATCGCCTGCAACTGTCACGTTTTGTTGTTGAATGCTGCGCTATGATTTTCGTGAAAGCCTTATGAATCCTGGTTCCTGACGGCCCCGCTACGCGTGGCATCAGGACGACGAAGGAAGGTCTTTACCCACTGAGAGATATAAGGGTTTGAGTTAAAGATTTCTGCAGCTTGGCACCCTCCACCCTAGCCCTCCTCGGGCCGGGAGGAGGGAATTTTCAAGCTCCAAAACCTTGCCAACCAAGGCTTTCAGAAGATGTGATCATTCTGTAGCCTTGCGGGAGATGGGATAAAATACGCCCCGCCCACTCATCATATGCGCAAAACAAATGAATGCTTCAGGTTCTCATCGATGGGAATGAACACCTCTTCCCTTCTGCCCTCTTTCCCGCTAGAATCCTGCTATTGCTAAGTTATAAGGCCTTTCATGAGCACGCATCATCCCTCTGATCTTCCCCAAGATTTCATCCTCACCGGCCCTGCCATTTGCACGGAGTCTCACGTATTGCTGGATCATGCACTGGTGATCCAAAAAGGGCAGATTCAAAAAATCATGCCTCGGGAAGCGTTAGAAAAAAATTTAAAATTAAAAAATAGTTTACCCCACCTGACTTACCCCAGCAGCTATTTTGTTATTCCTGGCATGATTGACTTGCATATCCATGGCTCGCAAGGGTCGGACGTGATGGATGGGACGGTAGAGGCCCTGAAGACCATTCAAAAATCTTTAGTTGACAAGGGTGTGACAGGGTTCCTTGCAACGACCATGACAGAGACCAAAGAGAATATTCTCACTGCTTTACACACGGTAGATCAGGCTGCCCATCTCCCCTCCTCTCACGCTGAGATCTTGGGGATTCATCTGGAAGGCCCCTTTTTATCTGAAAAACGCATGGGTGCCCAACGCGGTGAGCTGATCTGCGAGCCGAATATTGCCTTGTTCAATTGCTTTCAAGAAGCCTCAGGGCATCGCATTAAAAAAGTGACCATCGCCCCTGAATACCCTGAGAGCTTGGATTTGATTCGCCATCTGACATCTCATCACGTATGCACCTCCATTGGACATACCGATGCCACCTGCCATGAAACACAAGCGGCTATTGATGCTGGTGCCACGCAAGCGACCCATTTGTTTAACGCCATGCGAGGAGTTCACCATCGCGAGCCAGGCCCGGTGACAGCGCTCTTGCTAGATGAGCGTGTGTCAACCGAGCTTATTTTAGATGGCATCCATTTGGCCCCTGAGATCGTCCAGCTGGTTTTGAAAATCAAGGGGCGAGAGCGCGTGCTATTGGTCACAGATGCCATGCGCGCTCAGTGCCTGGGCAATGGCGTCTTTGATCTCGGTGGACAGCCTGTCACGGTGAAAAACGGCGAGGCAAGGCTGGAGAACGGGGTGTTGGCAGGCAGTGTACTCACGCTCAATCATGCCCTGCGCCATATGATCGAGATGACTGGGTGCAGTTTACTCGATGCCGTGCACATGGCTTCCAGCAATCCTGCCAAGACACTGAATCTATTTGACAATCGCGGGAGCATTGCAGAGAATAAGCGCGCGGATCTGGTGATTTTGAATGAGCGCTATGAAGTGGCTCAGGTGATCCGAGCGTCAATCTAAACACTATCAGGAGAGCAGTATGGCCAAGGTCGTTGTCACAGGAGGCGCTGGATTTATTGGAGGTCATATCGTTGAAGCCCTGATCGCACGCGGGGATCAGGTGACCGTGTTTGATAACCTACACACGGGGCATTTGACCAATCTCGGGGACACGCTTACAGGCGTGCACCCTGCTGTGCGCTTGTATCAAGACTCGATCTTAAACCAAGAAGCCCTGCTAGAAGCTTGTGCAGGTGCCACCAGCGTATTTCACTTAGCCGCCTTGATCTCAGTTCCAGAATCCATGGAGAAGCCCATCGAATACGTTGCCACCAATACCATAGGCACCTTGAGAGTGCTAGAAGCCTGTCGGCTTTCAGGCGTTAAAAACATTGTCCTCTCCTCTTCCGCTGCAATTTATGGCGATAACCCTACGATCCCTAAACTTGAAAATATGATCCCAGAACCGAAATCCCCTTACGCTGTGAGCAAGCTCGATGGGGAGTATTATTTCCAGATGTACCGGAAACAGTACGGCCTCAATGCCACGAGCTTGCGGTATTTCAATGTCTTTGGGCCCCGCCAGGATCCAAAATCTCAATACGCAGCTGCCGTGCCCATTTTCATTGATCGTGCCGTCAAAAACCAAGATATCACAATTTTTGGCGATGGCCAGCAAACGCGGGATTTCATCTATGTCAAAGACGTCGTCCAAGCCAATCTCCTCGCCGCCAAGAGGGGCGGTGATGTGTTCAACGTCGCGTGGGGTCAGCGCTTGACAATTCAAGACCTGGCAACGCATATCATCCAACTCACGGGTTCATCTTCTAAGATTCTATATCTCCCCGAACGCTCAGGTGACATCAAGCACTCGATGTCAGACAACCAGAAAATTATCCAGCAGTTGGGCTTCAAAGCCTCATCGACGCTCGAGAAGGGCCTGATAGCAACGATTGAGTATTTTCAAGATTTGAAAAATAAAAAATTAAATTCAATCATTTAATTAAAAATAATTTAAAAACAGGAATTCACCGTGACCATTTTATTTAAAAAAATCTTCAAAAGCTTTCAATCCCAAGGTACTTTAGAGAGCGCAACGCCTTACGGCTCAGGGCATATCAATGATACCTACTGGGTTAAAACACAAGAGCAAAACCTGCCTGATTATATTCTCCAGCGCATCAACCATAAAATCTTCAAAAACGTCCCTATGCTCATGGACAATATCCTGAGAGTCACCGAGCATGTGCGCCACAAATTACTCCAAATTCCAGGCAGCAATCCTGATCGCGAAACCCTGACGGTGATCAAGACCCTTGAGAATCTCCCCTATCATCTCGATGAGGAAGGCAATTACTGGCGCATGTATATCTTTATCGCCGACACGGACTCGTATGATAAAATCGATAGTCCTGAGAAGGCGTATCAAGGAGGGGTGGCATTTGGCGCGTTCCAGCATTATCTGTCAGATCTGCCAGGCGGCCCGCTGTTTGAGACGATCCCGAATTTTCATAACATCAAGATGCGCCTTGCAAAGTTACATCAAGCGGCGGATCAAGATGTGAAGCAACGCAAGTCTCGCGTTCAATCTGAGCTGGATTTTATCGCGAGCTTATCTGACGAGATGCAGACGATTTTGCGTTTGGGAGAATCAGGGCAAATCCCTTTACGTGTGACGCACAACGATACCAAGTTCAACAACGTCCTCCTCGACCATCAGACGGGGAAAGGCCTCTGCGTGATAGACCTTGACACCGTCATGCCAGGCTATCTCCAGTATGATTTCAGCGATACCATCCGCACAGCAACCAATACCGGCGCTGAAGATGATACCAACCTCAGTCAGGTCAGCATGAGCCTTCCTGTCTTCGAAGGCTTCGCCAAAGGCTTTTTAAGCCAAGTCAAAGACACCCTCACTCCCGCTGAACTCGCCCACCTTGTCCCCTGTGCAAGCTTACTGCCCTATACCATCGGCGTGAGATTCCTCACGGACTATCTGGAAGGGGATGTGTATTTCAAAATCCACAGTCCAGAGCACAATTACCAACGCACCCGTGCCCAGCTCCAGCTGGTTAAAAGCATTCGCTCACAACGTCAGGCTATGCAGGCAGTGGTGGATCGGATTATGGGGTGAGTACCTTCAAAAAGATACAATTAAGCGGGGGGCTTTCGCAGCACAAGGATTTCATGTAGAATGCCAGATAGAGGTTGGTCACTGCGTAGCGGGGGTCGACCTTACTGTTTTTGGCAAGACAACGAGCCCATAATCGACCACTTCACCCAAGGGGCTCTTTCTCATCTTGCTTTGAATAATATTTAAATCAACTCGTGAGCGCCTTTTTAAGATGCCTCTGGCAATGGGTGTCACGATTGCATCTGCAATTTCAAGACCTGCGAGCTTAGCGCGTTTATTTTTAAGACTTAAGGATCCAATCCTACCGTTGATCTCTGATGCGCGCAAAAAATGGGTTCCTGAAATCTTGACATCTAGCCAGCTCAACTGTATGCAGTGTCACATCTGTAGTACCAAACAGCTCTTGCTTGAAAATATTGAGTTTTCTTTCCATTTCTTCTAGCGCATACTCTCGATCAACGACAATACCACCTAAAACAAAAACAGGGTGCTGGGAGTCTATCACTGCGAGATTATGATCCCCTGACTCATCCAAAAAAAGAATTTTCGACAAAGACCGACCCATCCCTGTTACACTTGAAAAATTAGGACAAACACTGCTGCCATCAGGCTCTTAACTTTTTGAAAAGTATCATATGCATTCAAAAAGGTCAATACAAAAATATATCATCCAGAGCACAATTACCAACGCACCCGTGCCCAGCTCCAGCTGGTTAAAAGCATTCGCTCACAACGTCAGGCTATGCAGGCAGTGGTGGATCGGATTATGGGGTGAGCGAGTGACTCGAAGATACTGCTCTGTCCTGTCCACCCTCTCGCTCACAAGCCGTAAACACTGCTCGCGTAGGTGTTGCGGTACTCTCATCGTCTGATGTATCATCTCCGCCATCAAAAAAATACTCTGATATCGCATTCTTCAAAAGTGTTTTCAATTTTTCTTGCTGATCTGCAGACTCGCCTCCTATCATCCAAAGAAGCCTTACATAATTGCACACCCAGTCTCGATATGTTGGATGAGGCATACCTTGTCCACCCACAAACCCCACTGATACGCAACTATCATCAAAGGAAACAAGCTCTCGACCTATCTCATCCCGACTTCCGCACTCTTTGTCTCCATGATGCAAGAGCTGCAACGTTAGATCCTTAGACAAAAGTTTCGGATACTTGCTGTAAAATTCGAGCATCGCTGCAAGATACTCTTCCTTGTCATCAAACACTTGAAGCAGGATCAACCGCTCTGGGCGCTGCACCACTGCACGCTGCATCAAAGTATAGAGCTGCAAGATTTTCTGTGCATCATAGTGCGCAGGAGGGTAATCCACCTGATCCTCACTGCTCACTGCAGGGTTACACGCATCTGCCCACGTCGCACCATCACCACGACCATCTGTTCGTAGCACATCAGGCATTAAAAACTTATCGAGGGGTATCCCCATTTTTCCTGAAAAATACTCAAGCACCACAAAACTGGAAGGAGAGCAATTGTTTCTGGAATTATTTTTATCTAATTTTTGACTCTGACGCAATGAAATAGAGCACATCAAAGTCTCGCTATAAAGGCTTGCATCTCGGAGGATAGGCTCCCACAACCCCTGGTTGCTCTGGTATAGCGCCTCTAAATACTCATCTTTTTCGTCTTGACTCCAAGCATCAGACCAATCAGCAAGATCAGCAAGATTTTGCCCTGCGATCTGCCCATCAAAATCGAAGCAACAGATACGGACCGGCTTCTCTTCCGCTTTCATATCATCCGCTGTAAAAGACATTGAGCATCCTCCTGAATTTCTCTCCGTGCATGCCATCCATGGCATGTGGGTTTGTTAATATCTCAGACACTGAAATATAACATAAACTCCAACGGATGGGTAGCCATCGAAACCTGCTTAGCATCACTGCGTTTCATGCGAATATACGTCGCAAGCATGTCTTCTGTAAATACACCGCCGTGTAGCAAAAACGCGTGATCATGCTCAAGGGCGTTGAGCGCTTCTTCCAAGGAGCCTGCTACCGTGGGGATCTGGGCGAGTTCCTGCTCGGGTAAATGATAGAGATCCTTTTCAATGGCTTCCCCTGGGTGGATTTTTTTGGTGATGCCATCCAGACCAGCCATCATCATGGCAGAAAAGGCCAGATAGGGATTGGCAGCGGGATCTGGGAAGCGTACCTCAATGCGACGTGCACTGGGTGTCGGGACATGCGGCACGCGAATCGAGGCAGATCGATTACACGCAGAATAAGCCAGTAACACGGGAGCCTCAAACCCTGGTACCAAACGCTTATAGCTGTTGGTAGTAGGGTTTGTGAAAGCATTGAGCGCTTTGGCATGATGGATAATACCGCCAATATAATACAGTGCCTCGTCAGACAACCCAGCATAGCCCTTGCCCGCAAAAATATTTTTACCGTTCTTCGACAGAGACTGATGGCAGTGCATGCCACTTCCATTGTCTCCCACCAAAGGCTTAGGCATAAACGTGGCTGTTTTACCATTTTGATGCGCGACGTTTTGGATGACATATTTTAAAATCTGAACCTCATCCGCTTTTCGCAGCAATCCTGCAAATCGTGTTGCAATCTCGTTTTGAGAGGCCGTCGCTACTTCATGGTGATGCGCCTCCACCACCAAGCCCATCTCCCCCATCACCTCACACATCAAAGCGCGCAGCTCATGGGAAGCATCCACAGGTGGCACAGGGAAGTACCCGCCTTTGACACGCGTGCGATGCCCTAAGTTCCCGCCTTCGTAGGCAGTATTGCTATTCCAGGCAGCTTCTTTGGAATCGATGTGATACGAGGCGCTGTTCATCCCCACCTGAAATCTCACATCATCAAAAATAAAAAACTCAGGCTCAGGGCCAAAATACGCCTCTGTCGCAATCCCTGTGGTTTTAAGATATGCCTCTGCACGCTTGGCAATGGTTCGAGGGTCTCGGTCATACCCCTTGAGGTTATTGGGTTCCAAGACATCACAACGCAACACCAACGTGGCGGCTTCAAAGAAAGGGTCCATCACTGCCGTGCTCACATCTGGCATCAACACCATGTCTGACTCATGGATCGACCGCCATCCCTCAAACGAGGAGCCATCAAACATCTTGCCATACTGGAAGAAATCCGCATCCATCGCCCCAACAGGCAGGGTGATATGGTGCTCTTTGCCTTTGAGATCAGTAAACCTAAGATCTACAAAGGTCACCCCTTCTTTCTCGATCAGCTCGGATAGACTCTCTGGGATTGTTGCGCGCGACATCTATTCATTCCTTTTACAATTCGACTCCCTGCAATTCTCGCTAATTTTTGAGGAAAACACCAGGGTGTTAGGGGGTCTTGTATAGGTTCAGGTATTTTGAGACTTTTGAGAAGCCTCCAATTGGTAGTGATGAATATACTGCATTGGGGTGAGTCCGTCGAGGGCTTGGTGGGGTCTGTAAGAGTTATATTTTTTAA
>JAHFRR010000121.1 GCA_023266165.1 Thiotrichales bacterium | reverse complement strand
GGATCCAGGGACTTGCATCAGCTGCAGATAGTCCACCACCACCAGGCTCAAACCCCCATGCTCACGGGCAACGCGCCGCGCGCGTGAACGCAGATCGCTGGGAGAGAGCGCTGGGGTGTCATCGATATACATCTTCATGCGGTCGGTGACTAAAGACATGGTCGAAAAAATTTTATTCCAGTCATGGTCATTCAATTTACCACTCCTGAGAGACGACTGCTCCACACGGCCTAGGGACGAGAGAATCCGCATGATCAAAGACTCTTTAGGCATCTCCATACTGAAGACCAGTACCGGCTTATCCGCCTCCATCGCCACGTTCTCAGCGATGTTCATGGCAAACGTGGTTTTCCCCATCGAAGGCCGCCCTGCAATGATGACAAGATCCCCGCCTTGTAACCCTGCTGTCATAGCATCCAGGTCTTTATACCGTGAAGGTAATCCTGTGATCCCATCTTTGGACTGCATCAGCTGATCCAGCTTATCCACTACAGAGGGAACAATCTCTGCAAGCTTCATGGGGCCTGATTGGGTCGACTGATGTTGCAGCGACAGCTTGAAGATCCTCTGCTCGGCTTCTTCTAAGATCTCGTGTGAAGTACGCCCTTCGGGGTCAAATATGCGATCTGCCATCTGGTGTGCCATCCCCAAAAGATGCCGTGAGATCGAGCGATCCCTTACAATCTCAGCATAGGCCCCAATATTGCTGACGCTCGGCGTATTTTGCGCTAATTCCGACAGATAAGCCAAGCCTCCCGCGCCGTCCAGCCCTCCGCGCTGCTCCAGATAATGGCTCAGTGTTAAGACATCCACAGGCTGGTCTTTTGATAGCAAGTCAAAGATCCCATGGTAAATCACCCGATGCTCAGGCCGATAAAAATCTTCAGGATGGATGAGGGAGGTCACGCGATCAAACGCTTCGTTATCTAAGAGCAAACCTCCCAGCACAGACTGCTCTGCCTCAACGGAATAGGGAGGGATCTTGAGTTTATCCAACCCATCGCCTTGACCCATACGGGATTTTTCTGGATTCTTTTGAATAGACTTTCGAGGCACTGCCATCTCAAAATCTCCTCGTTTAAAAATTAAAAAACCAAATAAATTAACAAATTAAAAAATTAATAAATTAAAAATTATAGAAAGTGAATAAGCGTATAGGCCGCAAACACCAATAATAACAAGGCCCCTGAGAAACTCAATCGATTCATCCAACGGGCAGATATTTTGTGGCGCGTCCAGTGCATGATGAAGTTCAACAGCACCGCCCAGCTGGTCGTCCCCGCCAAAACCCCCAAGCCTACCCACCAAATCCCGCTGGGCGCTTGCTCGGACACCGTTGCTGCTTGGGTACTGATGCTGATCCAGAAGAGCACGGTAAAAGGGTTGACCATGGTCATTGAAAACCCGCCTAAGCCATAACGCCAGAGGGATCGACTCTTTTCAACTTTCGCCGCCAGATGAACATCTGATTCTACTTTGGTTGTTTTGGCAAGCCCTCGAAATGTCGAAAAAGCAAAAAAGCACAGAACACATGCCCCCACAATCGCGATGGTCTTAATGGCTTGATGAAAGTCAAAAAGCACGGACAGCCCTGATGCGAACAGGGCAAGATAAGTGATATCTGCGATGCAAGAGGCCAATCCAAAGCTCATCCCAAATCGCAAGCCCTTGGAGAGATTGATGCGCATGATCTCGAGGTTCACCGGGCCAATAGGAATCGCCCCTGCCCAGCCTAGCAGTAATCCAAAAACCACAAAGTGCAGCCAACCTGTCGTCATACTCATAACATATGCTCGGGCGCCACGCGATAGATTTGGGGCAGATTGCGCAGATACTCATGGTAATCCAACCCAAACCCAAAGACATATTCGTTGCCACAGGTCAATCCTGTAAAATCCGCATGCGCGATGGCATTCTCAGCACGGGCATTGACTTTGTCCAGCAATACCGCAGTATACACCGCTTTGGCGCCCATCGCTTGGCAATAATCTAAAATCGCCGACAACGTCAACCCCCCATCCAGAATATCATCGATCACCAACACGGTTTTGCCTTCTAGCGAGACATCAGGCTCGCGTTTCCAGTGAATGCTCGTACGGCCCGAGACCTCACCGCCGTAGCGCGAGGCATGGATATAACTCATGGTCATGGGGAAGTTTACACGCTTGAAAATCTCAGCGGACGTCATCAACCCACCGTTCATCACCGGCAACGCCACAACGTCTTGGTGCTCAAGCCGCTGGGTGATGCTCTGACACATCACATCAAACGCCTGCGAAATCTCTTGCGCCGTGAACAACAACGTTGCAGAAGCTAAAACTTTTTCTACAAACTTAGGGGTGATCTCCATAGCCCGCTCCTTCTTGAAAAGGCCCATTATGCCAGGTCTTGCAAAAAATGCCAGGGCTTATCATGTCACCTCTCCCCTTGAGCTACGGCATGCACACATCTTTCTAACCTATTGAATTGGCAAGGCTTTCTTATTCCCTCCTCCCTTGCGGAGGAGGGGATAAGAAAGCCACGCCAATTCAGCATTCCAGACAGATATATGAATACCTTAGCTTCTCAAAGAGAGAGATGACAGCCCCATTGCCCCTCTGGCTTTTTCACACTATACTTTCACACATGAATCCATGCGAGGATCTCACGATTAACCCCAATCCCCACACCCTCACCACAAAAGCCCCTGCAACCCTGATGCTCATGGGTGAGCACGCAGTGCTGCGAGGGGCAGCCGCGTTGGTGATGGCGGTTAACTACTCTCTCTGTGTGACCCTGTCTCACCCCTCAAGTTTTGGGTGTGATCCAACACCTGATATCCAGATCCACTCCAAGCTCTGTGTATTCAAAGGCTCTCTGGTGCAACTCAGCCAAGAACCTCGCTTGAAGTTTGTGTACAGCGCGCTTCAGTATTTTAAAGAGGATCTTCAAAAAAATCTTCTTTATCCTTTGTCTCTGACCATTGAATCCAACTTTGAAAGCACCTGGGGATTAGGATCTTCCGCTGCTGTTCTGGTTGCAACGCTCGGAGGTTTATGGCACTGGATCAAAGGGGCGCCTGCCACTCCTGTGATTTTATTTGACAACGCCCTCGCCTTGCTACATCAAACGCAGGGCCGAGGATCCGGGGCGGATCTCGCAGGCACGATCTGGGGTGGGATACTCCACTATCAAGTCAACCCTCGGGTGATAGAGCCTCTCGCCATCCCTGACGCGCTTCACACAACCCCTTTGACAGCTATTTACTGCGGCTACAAAACACCTACTCCCGTAGTCATCCGAAAAGTTCAGGCTGAGTTTGACAAAGACCCTCTGCGCTACGCAAGGATTTATGCCGACATCCATCACGCTGCAACCCAGGGTATACAAGCCCTCAAGGCACATCACCTCCCCGCGTTTTATCAAGCGATCGCCCACAATCAAGCGTTGATGGTTGAATTGGGGGTGAGTGATTCGATGCTGGATCTGATCCTCCAGCGCTTAAACACGCATGCCCCCTCGATTCCAGGAAAAATCTCAGGATCAGGACTGGGAGATTGCGTGATTGCCTTTGGCACGGTCGACCCCACCTTATTTTCAGATCTCCCCCAGATTGTGTGCTTGCCCATGACCTTTAACACTCAAGGCGTACAGTATGAATACCTCCATCCCTAAAAAAACCACAGGATCAGCCTTTGCGCCCAGTAACATTGCACTCATCAAATACTGGGGTAAGCGTGATGATGCGCTCAATCTCCCCTTGACCTCCAGCCTCTCTATTTCACTGGGCTCTTTTGGAACGCACACAGAAATCTCTGAGATCTCAGGGCCTGCAGACCTTGTTTTTTTAAATCAAGTGATGGTTGCCCCCCAGACCTCTTTTTATCAAAGGATCCAAATATTTTTAGACCGCTTTCGTCCTACCCCTTACACCCGCTATCAACTGGACACACACTCTAATATTCCGATTGCAGCGGGATTGGCCTCCTCCGCTTCAGGCTTTGCGGCACTCATTCTCGCGCTCAATGATCTGTATGCATGGGATCTCGAGCGCGCTCAGCTCTCTCGTCTCGCAAGAGTGGGGAGCGGCTCTGCGTGCAGGTCTTTATACACCGGCTTTGTGGAGTGGGAACGCGGTGAAGATCCCAACGGACTGGACTCCTATGCCAAACCCTTAAACCTCCACTGGCCTGAGTTCTGTGTGGGGCTGTTGATCTTCTCTACCCAAGAAAAACCTTTGAGCTCGCGCGCCGCCATGCGCAACACCCGCGAGACC
>JAHFRR010000120.1 GCA_023266165.1 Thiotrichales bacterium | reverse complement strand
TGTCGGGTCGTTTAACCCCAGTGCTCGCAATAGTCGAGCCAATAAAATAAAATCTGAAGGGATCATTCGCTCGTTTTCTTCCCGATCGAGCCTTGCTTTATCAGCAACGACGATGATGCGAATCATTTTTTCTTCGTCAAAGAGTGTGAACTTCAAGGTTAAATGACCCAAGAGCGCTTCAAAATAATCACGTGTGATGGCCCGTTGCGCTGAAAAGTCATTGATACGAATGTCAGGGAAAACGCTTCGCAGGTTTGCAATAATCTCGTGTTTATCGGGAGTGACCGGCAAGGTGATGTCCAGTGACACCTCGAACAACGTATCGTACGAAGCTGATACCAGACCTTGGATGCTTGAGTAAACGCCGCTGTACATGTCTCTTCTCTGTAACGTGATCTTTTCACTTGACCTTATAATAGATGTGAAAATTGGATTTGTCAAATGGATGTTACGGATGCTGTTACGGACGCGTGATAAAACGTAAAAATAGGGCGCTTATAAAATCCCAGAAAACATCTGAGGACGTTCAGGCTCAAAGATGCCATCGAGGTTCAACTCATCACAGAGCTCAAAGAACTGATCTCGAAGTTCCCGTGTTGCGCTGTTTTGGGGCACCAAGGCTTGGGCGTTCAAATTCAGCATCGTGGCTTGGGTGGTGGGAAATGTGAATTCTGCGGCGTTGCATTCGACCAACACGATTTTTTTGTTTTTACAAAAGACGGTGAGATGATAGAGTAGATCAGGCTCTGCAGGGCCATTACAGCCGATCCAGTAAGGGATATACCCAGGCTTGGGGGTGTCAACAGCGGTGTCTAAGCGTTTGAGGGTGAGATGCACGCCGGGTTTTTCAAGTAATTTGAGGCCCAGCTCGACTTTTTCAAGCTGATGCCAAGGGCCTCGAACCAGGTAAAACCCCGCTTGGATATCAAATAAATGACGGTATCGCATGCGTTGCACGGTGCACTGAGCATCACGCGTGAGTTTTGCAAACTGCGAAAGAATAGCGAAAGCGTGCTCGGCGTGAAAGGTGATAAGGAGCGCTTGATCCACGAAAACCACCCGATACAGTCTGTGAGAAAGAATGGTGGCTATGGGTGGACTCGAACCACCGACACCCGCATTATGAATGCGGTGCTCTAACCAACTGAGCTACATAGCCAAAGAGTCGCGCTATTATTCATAAAGCAGTAGGCATTGTCAATCATTTGCCTGCCATTTGTCAGCCATTTTTAAAAAATAATT
Source organism: Thiotrichales bacterium (assembly GCA_023266165.1). GTDB lineage: Bacteria > Pseudomonadota > Gammaproteobacteria > Francisellales > CACEW01 > JAHFRR01. The sequence continues at coordinate 3,045 of JAHFRR010000120.1, read as the reverse complement.
CTGCGGTATCCAGGGTCTTTTGAATATCAGAAGCGCTATGGCGATAAGAGACAAATCCAGCCTCAAATCCTGAGGGAGCAAGATAAATGCCGTGGTCTAGCATATGATGGAAAAATTGATTGAAGCGTGTCAGATCACTTTTCTGAACGTCTTCCAGGGTGCTGGGGAGTCTGCCGAGATCGGTAAAATAAAATCCAAACATGCCACCTTGAGAGAGCGCCTGGAAGGGAACCTGGTATTGGGCTGCCACGGCTTTCAGACCTGAGACCAGCTGGCTGGTTCGCTCACTGACAAGCTCAAAGACCCCCAGTCGCGAGAGCCCCTCCAGCGTTGCAATCCCTGCTGCCATCGCCACAGGGTTGCCCGAAAGCGTACCTGCTTGATACACGGGGCCCTCGGGCGAGAGATGGCTCATGATCTCTGCTCGGCCGCCAAAGGCACCCACAGGCATGCCTCCGCCGATAATCTTACCCAAGCAGGTGAGATCAGGCGTGATGTTGAAAAGCGTCTGAGCACCTTGCAGATGCACGCGAAACCCTGTCATGACTTCATCGAAAATCAAGAGCGCGCCATATTGGGTGCACAGGGCTCTCAAGGCTTGTAAGAATTGGGGTGTGGGCATGACCATATTCATGTTGCCCGCAATCGGTTCCAGGATGACCGCGGCAATGTCTTCAGGGCGTTCTTCAAACGTTTGTTTCAATTGCTCGAGGTTATTGTAATCCAGGCTGAGCGTGTGCCAGGTGGTACTGCTTGGCACTCCCGGTGAGCTGGGGTTGCCAAAGGTCAAGCCGCCAGAACCTGCCATCACCAGTAGACCGTCGGCATGGCCGTGATAGCAGCCGTTGAATTTGATGATCTTGTTGCGCCCCGTAAACCCTCGTGCCAAACGGATGGCTGACATGGTGGCCTCTGTTCCAGAGTTCACGCATCTTATTTTTTGCAACGAAGGCATCAAGCTTTGAATTTTTTCAGCCAGTTGAATCTCAAGGGGCGAGGGCGCGCCAAAACCTAAACCTTGACGCACTTGGGCAATGACCGCCTCGATGACTTCAGGATCGGCGTGCCCTAAAATCATAGGGCCCCAAGAACCCACGTAATCCAAATAGGACTTGCCTTCAACATCCCACAGATAAGCGCCTTTCGCATGGGTGAAAAACACAGGTGTGCCGCCTACCGCTTTAAACGCTCGCACGGGGGAGTTGACCCCCCCGGGGATAATTTTTTGCGCTCTGGCAAACAGCTCAGTGTTACTGAAGTGGAGGTTGGAGATACTCATGAGGGTTTATCCAAAAACAGGTCTAGCCAAAAAAAATAGAGTTGCTATTATGGAACCCCTGTTTCAACAAGTAAAGTGACTTATGTCTGACTATAAAAAATATTTATGTGTGCTCTGCGGCTATCTCTATGACGAAGCGCTTGGAGATCCTGATCATGGCTTGCTACCAGGCACGCGTTGGCCGGACGTGCCCCTCACCTGGGTGTGCCCCGAGTGCGGCGCGACCAAGCTGGATTTCGAGATGATCGAGCTTTAGGGGGCTAGACGCCTTCTTCTGCTTCTGTGTCAAGCGCGTCGTCGGATTCCACGTGGATGCGTTCATGGGGATGGGCTTTGAGCTTTTCTTTGAACTTCACCAGCTGACGATCCACTTTTTCCATCAACAGATCAATCGCGGTATAGAGGTTGGGCGCGTTGCTATGTGCGAACAGATCTGATCCTGGAACTTGAAGACTGGCCTCAGCTTTGTGCTCGCCTTTTTCGACGGCCAGAATAACTTGAAGACGGGTGATGTGATCAAAATGTTTTTCGAGTTTAGCAAATTTCTTTTCAACAAAAGTTCGGATAGCATCGGTAATGTCGAGATGACGTCCTGTGATTTGAATGTTCATGTTTTAAGGCATCCTTCAGATTGAAATCAGATTGAGTGAGATTGAATGAGAGAGTAGCAGGAGTAGTCTAAAGACTTTTAGGGGTAAGTCAACCCAGATAATCCTAGATAATCCCAGATAGTTCATCTATCTTTTACCGCGCCTGTTTTGCGGTAAAATGTGTGCGACACACAGAGACATAGCGATCGTTGCCACCAATCATCACCTGGTCTCCTGCGCTGACCACGCGCCCTTGCTCATCGAGTCTCAACACATGGGTGGCTTTTTTGCCACAATGGCAGATGGTTTTGATCTCAATGAGGTTGTCGGCCCAAGCGAGGAGATATTGGCTGCCAGGGAACGTCTCCCCTTGATAATCCGTTCTTAGACCATAGGCCAGGGTGGGGATTTTGAGGGTATCGACAATCTCTGTCAGCTGCAACACCTGGTCTTTTGAGAGGAACTGGGCTTCATCAACCAAAATACAGTGCCGATAGAGGGCTTGATGGCGTTCTTGAGCGAGTTTCAGTAAATTCGTATGCGCATCAAATAATTCAGCCTCGGCGCTGAGGCCAATACGAGACGTAATCGTTCCTGTTTTGAAGCGATGGTCAAAAGCAGGCGTGAACAACAGGGTCTTCATGCCGCGTTCTAGATAATTATAGTTGGATTGCAGCAGGGTTGTCGTTTTGCCAGCGTTCATCGAAGAGTAATAAAAATAAAGCTTAGCCATGGATGCTCCTCAATAGGATTCTAGATTAAAATAGGATTCTAAGACCAGACTGCGCATTTGTCATGTGCGCATAAGCTTTGTAGAATGAATGAGTTTGTCGCTGGGTTTAACAAGATGAAAGGGTGAAGATTTATGAAGATCACTGGGGTTGCCTGTGCCGTATCTTGCGTGCTGTCGTTTGCATACGCGCATCTGGCTTTTGACCAAAATTACCCATTGACCCTGTATCAGGGGGTAGCCTCTCTCAATTACCAATGGATTTCCATGCCTCAAGGCCAGGAAAATATGGGATTGGCAGGGCTGGACTATCGCGTCAAGCTCCCCCAAAGTTTTTATGCGGGCGTAGGGACAGAGACATCGGTCAAAGGTGGGCAAGGCGGGCTCTTTATTTTAGGGCTTGAGGGAGGGTGGATGCCCCACCTGTTTGGCCCGCTTTCATTGGA
>JAHFRR010000119.1:1138-4310 GCA_023266165.1 Thiotrichales bacterium | reverse complement strand
CCTGATCATCAATAGGGAGTTCCTTTACAAGGAGATAGATTTCTTCTCGGGCCCGATGATTGAGATCGCTAGGGCTGCCTAATTGCTTCACATATCCCCCTACTGCCTGGTGACTTCCAGACTTTTCACCCTCACCTCAAGCTGCTCAATTCGCTCGCGGCATTTGGCCAGTAGGGCAGCCTGGATGTCAAATTCTTCACGTGTGACAAGATCCATTTTGGCAAAGGCTGTTTGCAAGATGGCTTTGATATTTTTCTCAACATCTTCACGGCATTGCGAAATGCCAGAGGGCAATTTACTGGAGATCTTTTCAGCCATGTCTTGGAAGAAATTCTGCTGTATACCCATCGAAACGCCCCTTTCTCACCGCCCACAAAACTCTACATTTAACTACACTAAATGTGATGGATTGAGAATATCATAGGCAAGAGGATTCGTCTAGGTTCCCCCCGTTTTTTCTTACTATGGATGAACACTCAGACTGAATGGCCAAAAACAGAGCCATCCCATGTGCTTCCATCCCCAGTTTGAACATCAACAGGTACTCTACCCCGCCACAATCTCGGGCCGCCCACAGGCCAAGGCTTTTTACCCATTTCCAGCGCCTATACCCACTGCCTGCGAGTTTATCAGCGGGAGAATCGCTGGATCATGAGGGCCTGCACGTGGCAATAACATTTGCATCTGCTGCCACGTGGGCAGCGCGACTCTGGCACGTTGCGCTTGATGCGCGATCCAGTGCCCACTGGTCTGTAAACCTTGCCACATCTGATGTCCAACGCTACCTAAGCCCCGACCGCTGGCCATGAGCCCCGCCATCGCAACCGTTGCAATACAAGTACAGGCCTGAGCGATCCCGCGTTGCCCGGGCAAAACAATACGCGTCCGAATCTGTTCTTGGCAGCGATCGAGCATCTCAGAGACGGCTCTCACGATCAACCCCGCCCACAACCCTGCAAGCATCGCAACCAGGAGTGTTTCAATACGAATGCTTGGATTCAATAAATTCTCAGGTGTCTGATCATGCGCGATATAAAAAGCGACGAGAATATTGCTGGCTAACTCCAACACCATACGAATCGGTACATAGCGCGTCACACCGAGTATCGAATGGAAAATGCCTTCATACTGAAATCGAGAAAAACGCGCTTCAAACAGGGGTCGTAAAACTAAGTTTGCATAGAAGAAAAAGGCGGAAAAAGCCCCTCCTGCCAAAATCAAAATATACGTTGTATGCCAATAAGGATCAGTACTCACAGGCAAATGGCGCCCTGTGGCCCAATGGGCATAGCCTGCTTCAGAGGCCAATAAGGTAATGACCAGCAAAGCGGACTCACTCAAAACGGTCAACACCGCTCGTATCAGATCTCTGCGAGAAACCAAAGGAGGGCGAACACCCTCCCGATATAACCTAGCACTCACATCCCGAAGCACCCGGACTACTTGAGGATCTAGGGTTCCTGCGGCCTGCTCTAACACCTGTATGAGAGCCCCAGGGTTCTCACGCATCAGCTCATCCGCTTGTTTGAAATCCACTGCATTGTCTCGACTCTCTGATAAGGATACTGACACATCGCGAGGGCTGAAACTGATTCTGGGATCACCCTCACCATGCGTGATACGACGCAAATTTGAAGGCCTTCTACCCCCTAAAAGCCTTGTTGTGCTTGAGGCATGGCTCGAAGTATAACTCGAAACACTCCCGCTAGAGTCATCCGCAATATCCACATTGCTATGCGCCATACCCCCTCCTTGGTACTTTAAAGCACCTACAAAAAGCATTCTAAGACGCTCTGGTATATGCTATTATAGACCATTCCTGGCTTTCTAGAAAAAAAGCATGCATCATTTACTGAGTACCCTTAACCCCCCGCAGCAGCAAGCGGTTACACTCCCCAATACACATGCGCTGATCCTTGCAGGGGCGGGAAGCGGCAAGACTCGAGTGCTGGTACATCGATTGGGATGGTTGATTCAAGAGGGCCTTTCGCCACACCATATTCTCGCGGTCACTTTTACCAATAAAGCCGCTCAAGAGCTGAGATCCCGTATCGAATCTCTTTTCAATCTTTCAACCCAAGGCTTATGGGTCGGGACTTTTCATGGTTTAGCCCATAAAATCCTACGCTTGCATTGCCAAAGCCTGGGGCTCTCGGAAGCATTTCAAATTTTGGATGCTGACGATCAAACACGATTGCTCAAGCGTGTGATCCAACAACTGAATATCGATGATGAGCGGCTGACCCCTAAAATCGCTGCCCAATTTGTCAATCATCATAAAGAAGAAGGCCGTCGCGCTCAGGCACTCGGAGCCCCAAAAGACTTCCTGGAAAGAAGACTGCAAGATATCTATCAAACCTATGAGCAGCAATGCCGTCAAAGCAGCTTGGTCGATTTCGCAGAATTATTATTGGCTGTCACGGAGCTATTTGACCAACACCCTGATATTAAAACCCAGTATCAGACGCTGTTCCGCCATATTCTGGTTGATGAGTTTCAAGATACCAATACCCTGCAGTATCGCTGGATCAAACAGCTCTCGCACCCGAACCATCATGTGATGGTGGTTGGGGATGATGACCAGTCGATTTATGGCTGGCGAGGGGCTAAAGTTGAGAATATCCGAAAGTTTGAAGCTGAGTTTTGCCCCCAAATTATTCGACTTGAGCAAAACTATCGATCCAGCAAAATGATCTTAAACGCTGCCAATGCCCTGATCGCCCACAACCGAAATCGCATGGGGAAATCCCTCTGGAGTGAAGGCGAGATGGGGGCACCCTTGCAGCTGTATAGCGCTTTCAACGAAATCGATGAAGCACGTTTTATTGTCCACACCTTCAGATCCCATCATCAACAAGGTCTATCCTATGCAGAGATGGCCATTCTCTATCGCTCCAATGCCCAATCCCGCGTGTTGGAAGAGGCGCTCATTCAGTATCAAATCCCCTATCGAGTCTATGGAGGCATGCGTTTTTTCGAGCGTACCGAGATCAAAGATGCGTTGGCCTATTTGCGCCTGGTCTTTAATCCTCAAGATGATGCGGCGTTTGAACGCGTGATTAACCTACCTGCGCGAGGCTTAGGAGACAAAGCGCTGCAGGCACTGCGAGATCTGGCTCACACACATCAAAGCTCGCTCTGGCAGGCCCTGGCACAAGCCTTGTCGCACAAC
>JAHFRR010000119.1:0-1128 GCA_023266165.1 Thiotrichales bacterium | reverse complement strand
CTCGAACGATACCCGCATTTTTACAATTTTTAACGCTCATTCAGGCACTTCAAAAAAACACGGAATCTTTAGATCTTCCTCGCCAACTCGAGCATATCATCACTGAGACCCAATTGCTGATGCACTATCAAAAAGAAGGCCGAGAAGTGTTAGAAACACGCCAAGAGAACCTGTCCGAATTGATCAGTGCTGCAGAGCAATTCGCTGAGACTGAGCGCGAAGCAACGCTTGAAGACCTGCAAGAACCCATTCCCTTGATCGCCCAATTTCTAACGCATACTGTGCTAGAAGCGGGTGAAAGAGGGGCTACGCCTGATCAAGATGCCGTCCAGCTGATGACCCTCCATGCTGCCAAAGGACTTGAGTTCCCTGTGGTGGTCTTATCGGGCATGGAAGATGAGTTATTCCCCGGACATCGCAGTCAGGATCAAGAGAACGTGCTCGAAGAAGAACGTCGGTTGTGCTATGTGGGGATCACACGGGCGATGCGTCACTGCTATCTCACCTACTCTGAGTACCGGCGCTGGTATGGCGAAAGCAAACGACACAGCCCCTCTCGCTTTTTACGCGAACTCCCCTCCTCTTCATTACAACGCGTGGCTGTTCAATCTCAAGCCTCTCAAGGGCAGAGACCTGTTTTAGCCCGAGCGACTCACCCTCAACGCCCCCTCTCACCTTCTACCCACACGTCTACGGGCGTGAATTTCAATGGAAAGCTTTGGCGCATCGGTCAAAGCGTCCAGCATCCTAAATTCGGCGAGGGCGTGATTTTACAGTATGAAGGCCAAGGCGAGAGCGCTCGCGTGCAGGTGCAATTTCAGGGATTGGGCAGCAAATGGCTGGTGTTAGGGTATGCGTCCCTCACAACATTGCCTTCAGAGGGCTAATATTTTCTTTAAATCCGTGAGTGAAACCTGTGTGCAGGCCGCAATGGTTTCTAGGGGCAGCCCTTGGGCAAACATGTTTTTCACGACTCTCCCGATCCCTTCCTGCACCCCTTCAGAATAACGCCCTTCGCTTAAAGTCTTTTCCGTGCGAATCACGTCCCAATAGCGGTCATAGACAATCAGATCCTCATCGGAATAGGCCATCTCCTCGGTTAAACGCAAGGCTTCAGAGATTTCAGGG
>JAHFRR010000118.1 GCA_023266165.1 Thiotrichales bacterium | reverse complement strand
CGACAATTTCATCATGAATTTTCATCAGCTGGGCAAAACGACTGGTGCTGTGGGTGATCTGCTGGAGGGTTTCAAGTGTTTGAGGGTTTAATAAAACCTTGCGATGTAGGCTGAGAGATCGGGCATCCAGGCCTTTCAGATAGATCGAGCGTGTCATGCTATGGCCTAATACGGTCGTGATGATGCCTCCGGCCTTGTGGGTGATGCGCGCACCCCGTTGTGTTGAAGGCCACAGAGGGCTTTCGTAAGTGGCCAAAGGCACAAAGACCTCTTCAAACTCATGAGATGCTTGAGGCGACTGATGACAGTTGATTTTGAGCGGCCCTATCCATTGGGTGGGAATGGGGGTTGTAAAAGTGTGTGTCACGCGAGAACCCTCCATGATAAAAATTTAGGAAAAGTCATATAGCCGCCTCAGTATACTGGATCTCCCCAGGGAGTTGAAGGGTGGTTATCAGCAGGTTGATTGCAGCCATGCAAAAAAAATTCCCTGATGTCGTTTCGCTTCTCATCATTTTTGGGTAGAATCGGCATTTGTGAAAGATGTTCAAAATCCTGGGTATGGCATGTTAAAAAAATGGTTATCGGTGTGTGTGGTCTCAAGCTTGATGGCACACAGTGTCTATGCATTTTCAAATTTTCAGGTGCAAGGCATCCAGTTTGAGGGTTTGACGCATGTTTCAGAAAGCACAGTGAGAAATGACTTACCCATTACCCTCGGGGAGTCTTTGACACCTGAACGCTCCGATCAGATCATTAAAGCCCTCTATCAAACCGGATTTTTCTCGGATATCAAGCTCTATCAAGCACCCCATCAGGTTTTAGAGATTCATGTGCAAGAGCGCCCAACCATTGGAAGTATCCATATCACGGGCAACAAAATCATTAAGAAAAACGCGCTAGATCAAGTACTTCAAGGGATTGGGCTGGAGACAGGCTACTTCTTTGATCCGACGCTGTTAAGCCAAATGATCCAATCCCTCAAAGAGGAATATTATTCTCAGGGCAAATACTCGGTCATCATCACGCCTACGGTGACAACACTCCCCAGAAATCGCGTCTCGATTGACATTAAGATCGCAGAAGGGACAGACACCGATCTGCATCGTATCACGCTGGTAGGTAACCATGCTTTTTCTGAATCGACATTGTTAAAACAATTGACGCTCCAAACGCCGCATTTGCTGAGCTTTTTTACCCAAGATGATGTGTTCTCAACGGAGAAACTCCAAGCTTCTCTGATGGCGCTTCAAAGCTATTACATGGATCGTGGCTATATCAACTTTCAAGTGGACTCCAGTCAAGTGTCTCTGGATCCCTACAAAGTCAAATCCTATCTCACCATCAACCTGACAGAGGGGGCTGTGTATACGTTCTCAGGGTTTAGCTTTTCTGGCAATTTGATCTTGACTCAAGCCGTATTAGAGAAATTAGTAGATTTTCATGCAGGAGAGGTTTTTTCACGTAAAGAAGTGTTAGCCGCCAGTAAAGCCATCACCCGCGCCTTAGGCAATCAAGGCTATGGCTTTGCAGAGGTCAACCCTATGCCCCATCTGAACAGCCAAAACCATACGGTGTCAATTGAATTTAATATCCAGCCGCATCAACGCGTTTACATCCATCATATCAATTTTGTGGGCAATACCGTCTCTGATGATCAAGCGCTGCGCCAATATGTGACGTATCAAGAAGCGGGCTTGTTCAACAGCACAGCGCTGTCGCAGTCATTGATTGCCTTAGAGCGATTACCCTATCTGCAAACAGTCAAGCAAAAAGTGGTAAAAGTGCCTGGCTCAACGGATTTGGCGAATATCGAGTATGATCTCAAAGAGCGAAGCGCCAGTACCCTCACAGGGTCGATTGGGTATTCACAGCTGGATAAGATCATGTTTGGGATTACCCTGGGCTTACCCAATGTTTTCGGCACGGGGAAATCTATGTCGGTCTCCACTCAGCTCTCTAAGCCCTACAAGACTCTCAATATCTCTTATACCAACCCGTTTTTTACCGCTTCCGGTATTCAGCAAACCATCACCGCCTATTTGACGCGTGTGGATAACGGTGAGCAAAACCTTGTGGACTTTTCGACGAATTCCGTCGGAGGCACCATGACATATGCCTTCCCACTGGATGCCACTGACTTCTTTAACCTGGGCGGCGGGTTTGACAATACCCAGTTATTGCAGCCACAAGATGATGAATCAGAGACCGTCAATCAATTTGTTGCAGAGAATGGTAATAACTACAATACTTTTTCAACCACGATCGGTGTCTCTCGTAATTCCACCAACAATGCCTACTTCCCCACAAAAGGGGTTAAAGCCAGCCTCAGCTCTGAGATTGCAGTACCTGGCAGTAAGTTTACCTGGACAAAATTGATGGGCTCCTATACCTGGTATCGAGCGCTCAATCAAACGTTTACCCTGACCGCAGGCGGCGATGCCAATTACGGATTCGGCTATGGCAAGACGGATGAGTTGCCCTTTATTGATAACTTCTATGCGGGAGGGTGGGGCAGCGTTCGAGGGTATTCAGATGGCACCTTAGGGCCGCTTGATACCATTTGCACGCCTTCAGGCAGTACGTGTACCGACAGCGCAGGCCAGCCATTGGGCGGTAACTTAGAAGTTGATGGGAGCCTCAATCTCTTATTTCCTGTGCCTTTTGACAGAGATAACCAAAGCATGCGCTTTGGTGTGTTTTTAGATGCCGGAAATGCCTATAACACCTATAACTCATCTACCATCTGGGATCATGACTCCAACCCACGCTACCCCAGCTTTTCAAATTTGAGATATTCAACAGGGGTCTCGTTTGAGTGGATTTCTCCCTTAGGGCCACTGGCTTTCAGTATTGCCAAGCCTCTGAATGCGAAAGAGGGCGATCAATCGCAGTTCTTCCAATTTACGATTGGAGGGACTTTTTAAGTCTGCTCAAGTGTGATAGTGTGTGTAGGTTTATTTTAATTTTTTTAACCCCTAAGGAGATTCTCATGAGAAATATTAAAAATCTTGTTAAAGCCCTGGCCCTGACAGGCCTTGTAGGCCTGAGCTTTGCGGCAAGCGCCCCTAAAATAGGGGTTGTGAACTATATGGATGTTTTCAAAGTGGTGCCTCAAGGGCAAGCGACTCTGGCCTCTATGATCAATGCATTGAAGCCAAAAATTGATGCCTTGAAGACTCAGCAAGCCAAATTGCAAATGGAAGCGGTAGATCTGCAAAAAAATGCACCCACGCTGACCAAGGCCCAGTTGGCAGATCAGCAAAAGGCGTTGAGTGTTGAGCAAGAAGCTTTCCAGAAAAAAGTGGATGCGCTGCGTCAAGATCAAATGCAAGAAGAGCAAACTGCACAAACAACGTTTGAAACAGACCTCACAAATGCGGTGGATCAAGTAGCAGCATCAGGCCATTATGACATGATTCTGAACTCTCAAGCGGCACCCTACTACAGCCCAGCGCTGGATGTGTCCGCCCAGGTGGAAGCTGTGATGTCCAAAGCGGCATCGGCGAAAGCCACTCAACCCGCCAAATAGCGCGTGTTGAGGGTCAGTGAGATCAATGCAACTTCAAATACTGGCTCAGTCTTTAGGGTTTTCAGTGGAGGCGTCCAACGCCTCCCTGGAGTTCACCGGGATCAATACGCTTGCGGAGGCGACCTCCCAAGAGCTGAGCTTTTTAGCTAACCCCAAATATCTCAATGCGCTTGAGTCTACACGTGCGTGTGCCGTATTTGTCCGTGAGGACATGGCGCATCAGTGCAAAACGGCGATTCCTTTGATTGTCAAAGATCCGTATCTGGCGTTTGCTCAAACTCTTGCTTTATTGCACCCCTACACATACCCCACTCCCCAGATTCATCACACTGCGCATATAGACCCTTCGGCTCAATGGGGTCAAGCGTGCTTTATTGGGCCTTATGCCGTTTTAGGAGCAGGTGTCGTGCTTCAAGATCGTGTGGTGATAGGCGCCGGATGCTTTGTGGGAGAAGAGGTTGAAATCGGCGAGGGCACTGTTCTGAACCCCAATATCACCGTCTATCAGGGTGTCAAGATCGGCGCTCGATGTCTGGTGCACAGCGGCGCTGTCATCGGGGCGGATGGCTTTGGATTTGCCAATGATCGAGGGGTATGGCAAAAGATCCCACAAATCGGGTCTGTCCGTATCGGAGATGATGTCGAGATCGGTGCCAATTGCATGATTGATCGCGGTGCGCTACAAGATACCGTGATTGAGTCGGGTGTCAAGATTGATAACGGTGTGCAAGTGGCTCATAATGTCCATATTGGAGAGCACACGGCCATTGCAGGCCTGACAGCCATTGCAGGCAGTACGCGTATTGGGAAGTACTGTATGATCGGAGGTAGCAG
>JAHFRR010000117.1 GCA_023266165.1 Thiotrichales bacterium | reverse complement strand
GAGCAGTATTACAAACGTTGGCGTCGAGGTCATTTGGATATTATCCTGCGGCAAGATATGCTGGATATGCAAATGGTGCGAGATATCCAAGGCATGGAAACGCTTGTCTATCTTCTTAAAACCCGAGTGGGAGGTGGCATATCTTATGCCAATCTTGCGCGCGATCTTGCTCGGGATATCAATACCATCAAGCGTTGGCTGCAGATTTTAGAAGACCTTTATGTGATTTTTAAAGTGACGCCCTACCATCAAAATATTGCTCGAGCTTTGCTAAAAGAGCCCAAATATTACTTTTTTGACATTGCACAAGTAGAGGGCGAGGGCGCACGTCTTGAAAATTTAGTGGCCCTCGCGCTTTTAAAAGAACTGCATTATCTTGAAGATACGACGGGCGTTACAGCGCATTTGCATTATGCACGCACCAAAGAAGGGAAAGAGTTGGATTTTGTGGTTTGTATGGAGGGGAAGCCGATCCATTTAATTGAAGTGAAAAGCAGCGATCATGAAGCTTCTTCAGCCTTTGAGTATTTCTTAAATTTTTTTCAGAACGTTCAAGCATTGCAATTGGTACAGAATTGCAAAAAAGAGAAAACCTTCCCTAATGGTTTGGAGGTGCGGGCGTTGCTGCCTTGGTTGGTCAACTTGAATTTGGGGCAAAACACAAAACCTACACAAACGCCACCGGGGTGATGGCGCCTTTCGTTCGGGTGGCTCCCCTCTTGAAAATCTGCTATGATGTGCTCAAATAGCGCGTTAGGACTTGCAATATGAAGCTTTTAGATTTCCCCATTGGCACCAGCGATTTTGAAGAGATTCGCTCAAAAAATTTTGAATACATCGATAAAACTCGGATGATCTCAGAGATTCTGCATGAAAGCTCGCATATTTTATCATTTGCACGGCCCGAAAAATTTGGCAAGACGCTCAATTTGTCTATGTTAAAATATTTTTTTGATATTCGTGGAGATTCTCGAAAACTGTTTGAGGGGTTGATAATTGAGAAGCTCCCTGAGTTTGTGCATTTGAATCAACATCCGGTGCTGTTGATCAGTTTTGACGATATGGTGTTTGAGACACTGAGTGAAGCGACATCTGGCTTGCAAGCCTATTTTTCAAAGCTTTATGAGGATCACCTTTACTTGCTTTCTGGGTTAGATGACGATGATCGCAAAGATTTTGAGAAAGTTAGAAAAGGTAGCGCTTCACTTTTTGATTTGACACATGCGCCGACATTGCTCATGCGGTTTTTGAAAAGACACCACAAGAAGAATGTCATCGTTCTGCTGGATTCTTATGATACCTTGCTTTATGCAGCACAGGCCCATGGGTACATGACTAAGATGGAGTATTTTATAGGTTCTCTCATGAATCAAGCCTTTAAAGACAACTCAGATCTTTCTCGAGGTGTGGTGACTGGGATCACAGGTTTCTCACCGCAAGTCCTGGTTTATGGCCCTAATAATGTGGGCAGTGATAGTATCTTGTCGAACAAATACGCACAGTATTTTGGATTTACGCAAGAAGAAGTCGATGTTTTGCTTGAAAAGACTGGGCAGCCTAACAACAGACAGATGATCCGAGATTGGTACAATGGTTTCAAGTTTGGAACTTGCGAAATCTATAACCCTTGGTCCATCATCAATTATTTCAGCAAGGGCGGAGAGCCTAATGTCTATTGGGTGAATACGTCCGATAATGATCTTGTCAAACAAATTTTGGCAAAGAGCAGCTCTGGCCTTAAAGCTGACTTTGAGACCTTGGTTTCAGGGGGCGAGATCGTTCGAAATATTGATGAATTTATTACGCTGCCAGAGCTTTTTGCCAATGAAGACGTTGCTTTCAGTCTTCTTTTATTCTCAGGGTACTTGAAAGTCACGCAGAAAGAAATTGTCGATGGCGCTTATCGTTGCACACTGCAAATCCAGAATCTTGAAATCAAAGCGTTGTTCAAGAAGCTGCTGAAATCTTTTTTTAACATTAAAACCTATTCGATAGATCAGTACTCTGCCTTATTGATGAGCCTGGTGACAGGGGATATCGCGTTATTTGAAGAGCTCTTACAAGATTATTTGCTTGCAACGTTCTCATATTACGATGTCACTGAGAAAGAGCCTGAGCGGTTTTATCATGGATTTGTATTGGGGTTACTGGTGAGCCTTCAAAACACCCATTGGGTCAAATCCAATAAAGAATCGGGTTATGGGCGCTATGATGTTTTAATTATCCCGAAAGATCAAACGAAGTATCCCTTGGCGACGATCGTTGAGTTCAAAGTAGTTCGAAAGCCAGAGGGTCTCGATCAAGGCATTGAGATTGCGTTTCAAAAAATTGAAGACCAACAATACCGGATTGAGCTAGAAGCGCTTGGGATCTCCAAAATCCAGACACTGGCGATTGTGTTTTGCGGTAAGCAGATGAAGTTGGTGGCGCGATAAAGTGGTAAGGATCCAGGCAGAAATGGTGTTTAATCAAGATTTCACTGCGAAAGCAAATCGCTATCTCATCATCGGCGCAGGTGCCGTCGGTCTTGCGATGGCCAAGCGCTTATTAGATCTCGGCCATCAGGATGTCTGCATTCTTGAAAAAGAGAGTCGAGTTGGCGTGCATGCCTCGGGAAATAACTCAGGGGTGCTGCACGCTGGAGTGTATTACCCCAGTGATACCCTCAAAGCCAAATTTTGCTTGGAGGGGAATCGCCGTTTAAAAGCCTATTGCCATGAGCGAGGCTTGCCCATATTGGCCTGTGGTAAAGCGTTGGTTGCAACGCAGGAAGCAGATCTTGCCACGCTAGACACCCTCTATGCGCGAGGGACTGCCAACGGCGCCAAACTTGAGTGGCTGAATCAAGCTGAGTTAAATAAGCGAGAGCCTTCTGCCAGAACCTTTGGAGATCGAGCGCTCTGGGTGCATGACACGGCGATTGTTGACCCCTTAAGCGTGGTGCAATCCTACGCTCAAGATATTGAGCGGCAGGGCGGGCGCATTTTATTAAATACAAAATTCTTAGGCAGAAAAGATCAAACAACGATTTTGACTTCTCAAGGGGATATGAAGTTTAAAATTTTGATCAACTGTGCAGGAGGCTATGCAGATCAGGTTGCGCATGCCTTTGGGGTGGGTCTGGATTATCGTTTGATTCCCTTTAAAGGTATTTATCGGAAACTCGTTGCACCTGAAGGGCGCTGTCCTGTGAATGGGAATATTTATCCGGTTCCCAATATTGAAAACCCATTTTTAGGCGTGCACTTTACCCGAAAAATCAATGGAGATATCTATGTCGGCCCCACGGCCATTCCCGCATTAGGCCCAGAAAACTATGGGATACTGTCGGGCGTGGGTAAAGAAGCCCTGGGAATTATCAGTGCAGATGTAAAACTATTTTTTCATAATTCGAAATTTAGACGCGTTGCTTTGACAGAGCCGAGAAAGTATTTAAGGCACTTTTTATTTCAAGATGCTAAAAAGCTGGTACATCAGTTGGAGCCTTCTTGGCTCAAGCCTTCGCATAAAGTTGGGATTCGTCCCCAGTTGGTGGATATGAAGCGCCATACGCTGATGATGGATTTTCTCGTTGAGAAGGCTGCAAATTCTGTCCATATCCTCAATGCAATCTCTCCTGCGTTTACGTGCTCACTGGCTTTTGCAGAGTCTGTGGTGTCTGAGTATCTAACAGATTGATTGTGTGTTAAAATCCCCCTCATGAGGTTTTATTGTGAGAGTGGCTTGTGAAGCTATTAAACTTCCCCATTGGCACCAGTGATTTTGAGAAAATTCGCTTACACCAAGCGGAATATGTCGATAAAACCCCGCTGATTGCAGAGATTTTGAGAGATGAGCGAGAAGTTTTGTTATTCCCCCGTCCTCGGCGATTTGGCAAAACTTTGAATCTTTCGATGCTGAAATATTTTTTTGATCTTCGCAGAAACTCAAAACATTTGTTTACAAACCTGATGATTGAGCAACTCCCTGAGTTCGCGCATATCAATCGATATCCTGTGATTTTCATCAGTTTTAAAGAAATCAAGTTTTCGACGCTCAAAGAAGCGGAGAGAGGGTTTCAAGACTGTTTTTCGGAGCTTTACAAGGAACATAAATACCTGTTGGACGAAAAGCTAGATCAGAGTGATCGTACTTACTTTCAAAAGATTGATAATAAAAAAGCAAATTTTGAAGATCTGAAATCTGCCTTTTTGATCTTGATGCGTTTGCTTTATACGAAATATCAAGAGAAAGTGGTGGTATTGCTTGATGAATACGATACGCCCATACACTCTGCTTATACCCATAAATACTATGACAAGATGGTTAGCTTTATGCGGAGCCTGATGGGCTCTGCCTTCAAAGACAATTCTCATTTATTCAAAGGCGTGATTACGGGGATTTTGAGGGTCTCGAAAGAGGGCATGTTTTCAG
>JAHFRR010000116.1 GCA_023266165.1 Thiotrichales bacterium | reverse complement strand
GCGCGTGGCTGACCTCGGGATGGGCATACAATCCTGTCGCGCCTTCGCGAATTTGGGCTGGCATGTTGGGCATGTAGCGAACGACAGGCACGCTCACGCCCATCCAGGCCTCCAAAAGATCCATACGAATCCCTGTCATCAAAGAGAGCATCAAGGGTTTTGCACCCTTTAATTTCTGGATATCTTGTCCAATGATCTGACACGGAATCTTCGCATCTTGGGGTTTGACGGCCAAGACAATCACATCAGATAAAGCGTCTTCAAAAGACCAGGCCTCTGCCACACGGACTCCTAAGGATTTTTGATAATACTCGCGCTTTGAAATATTTCGATCAATGACGGTGATGTGACTGGTTGGATATCCCTTCTCAACCCAAGCAGAAACAAGGGCTCGCGCCATATTACCGCCCCCTAAAAACACGACAGACTCGCTCATCACATCCCCCTTCTATCACACTGCTTCAGCTCCCCTCAAAACCATCGGATCATGATCCTCCAAAAGAATCTTAAAATCAACCTAAAAAATCTAAAAACTTTCCAAAAACTTTCTGGATTTTTAAAAACATCTGGAGTAAAATTGCATGCGTTGAGACACCAAAAGAGATTGAGTGAGGTGACCGTATGAAAAAAGCGAGCAATCTCAAAGTTGCCTTTTCAACCGTGCTTGCCAAGCAACAAAGCAAAGCCCAAAATCTGGATCACTTCCCGGATGGCAATCTCCAGCGGGGCCTCAAGGGGCGCCATGTCCAGCTGATTGCGTTGGGGGGGATTATCGGCTCCGCGTATTTCTTGGGGACGGGGGCGATCGTCCAATCCTTTGGTCCTTCAGCCTGTCTGGCTTATGTCTTTGGCGGGATTATCATTTATTTGACCATGCTGTGCATGGGGGAGCTCGCTGTTGCCATGCCCTCATCAGGCTCTTTTGTAAATTACGCCTCAGATTTTATCTCTCCCAGCTTCGCTTGTGGCGTGGGATGGTCTTACTGGATCAATTGGGTCGCGTATGTCCCCGCGGAGTGCCTGGCTGCAGGTATTATCATGCATATGTTCACAGGCACGAGCGCCTATCTGTGGGCGCTTTCTTTTGGCCTATTGCTCACGTTCGTGAATATCTCCCATGTCAAAGTGTTTGGTGAAGTCGAATTTTGGCTCGCGATTGTCAAAATCGCAGCGCTCGTGGGCTTTACGGTCTTGTCCATTCTCATCGTTTTTGGATTTATCCATGGTACACAACCCACAGGGGGCGTGGGCTTTAAATATCTCACGGGCCAAGGCGGATTATTTCCCAATGGCGGGCTCGCGTTTTTAACAGGCATGGTGCTGCTCCTTGTCAACTACCAAGGCTCTGAGATTATTGGCTTAGCGGCTGGGGAGTCACAGCAACCTCATAAAACCATCCCCAGGGCCATTCGCACCGTCACCTGGCGTATTGTGATGATCTACATCATTCCCGTATTCTTGCTGGTGTTGATCTTCCCTTGGCAAAAAGCTGGACTGGCTGACTCCGTCTTTGCCGACGCCCTCAGCATGTATGGCCTCAAGTGGGCTGGTACCGTGATCAGCTTCGTGACCCTCACCGCCGCACTCTCTTGCTCCAATTCAGGCATCTACGGCTCTGTGCGCTCCCTTCTGGCGCTCGCACGCGATGGCATGGCACCCAAGGCCCTCTCGAAGCTCAATCGTCGCTTTGCGCCCCGCAATGCAGTCCTGATGACTTTAATTGGCATCTGGCTGATTCTAGGCGCCAGTTACTTCTTCAGTAACACCACGCTCTATATTGCTTTATTGCTGGTGTCTGGGTTCACGGGTAATATCTGCTGGATCGCCATCTGCTGGGCGCAGATTCGCTTTCGCAGGCATGTATTAAAAAGCGGGTATACCGTTCAGGATCTCAAGTACAAAACCCCAGGCGCGCCTTATACCGGCATTCTCTGCATCACCATGATCATGCTCTGCCTCGCCCTCTTGTTTTTCAGCGACAACATCACCTATAAAATCGCGTTCGTCATTGGCTGCGTGACCTTTTTTATCCCTATGCTGATCTATAAAATTCTTTTGAGATATCACCCCAAAATCCTGAACAGCACCCGTCAGCGCCCACGTCTTGAAGACATCTTCGGACTCCCTCGCCAAGACCCCTCTTGATGGGCATGTCAAAAATCACCGCGTTCTTCACCAGCTTGAAAGCGCTGAAGCACCCCTCACTTTGCTTTATCTTCCTGCTGAATATCAGCTCGGGGATCCCGATGGCCTTTCTCACCATCACCCTGCTGGCTTTTCTGCAAGACCACCGCCTGAGCATTGAAGACATTGGCTTGATGGGCCTTGTCACTCAACCCTATGTCTTTAAAGTCTTCTGGGCCCCTTTTATTGACCGGTGGACACTCCCCTGGCTCTCCAGACGGCGCGATTGGATCCTGCTGTCTCAAATCGGGGTCATTGCTTTGATACTGTGGCTCAGCCAAGTCTCCCCGCATACACACTTCCTGAAATTTTCACTGATTGCTTTTGGCATCGCCCTAGCCTCTAGCACCCAGGATATTGCCATCAATGCCTATCAGACAGATCTGCTGCTCCCCGAGCAGCGGGGGCTTGCGGCGACATACTCGATGGTGGGTTATCAAGTAGGGATGATTTTGGCAGGCGCCATCGCCTTGATTTTGACAGGCTGGTTCAGCTGGAAGACTGTAGATCTGTGCGTGGCAAGCTTTATGGGGCTTGGGATTCTCAGCGTCTATTTTGCCCCTCAACTCCCCACAGCAGATCTCTCGTATCGAACGCTCAAGGACACCTTGGTCTTGCCCTTTTTAAATCTTCTCAAACGCTTCTCTCCCAAAGCTTTACTCTTTCTGATTCTGTTTTTAATTTTATATAAGCTGAGCGATGCCTTTGCCATGTCCCTCAGCACCCCATTTTTACAGATCCTAGGATTCACAAAACCCGAGATTGGCAGCGTGAGCAAATTTTTTGGCTTGGGCGCTGTGATTTTCGGTGGATTTGTGGGAGGATACTGGATGCGTAAGCTCCCCCTCTATTCGGCTCTTTGGGTCTTTGGTATTTTGCAAATGGGTGCGAATATCGGATTCTGGCTCTTGGCCCTCTTTGGCAAACACTTTGCGCTTCTGGTGTTTGCCATTGCCCTTCAAAATTTCTGTAGCGGCTTGGGCACCGCGGCCTTCTTGGCCCTGATCATGACCCTCTGTGCCCGCGAATTCTCCGCCACGCAATTTGCCCTGATGACAGCCATCTCAGCGCTAGGACGCACCTATATCCAACCCATAGCGGGTGTTCTAGTGACGCACATAGGCTGGAGCTGGTTCTTTATTTTCTCTATTCTGGCTGGAGTACCAGGGTTGGGAGCTCTTGCCTGGCTGAAACTCAGTAGCCGTTGCTTTGAGCTTGGAGTCCGTGGTTGATAGTGTAAGACAGTTGATTTGATTCTGGTTTGAGCCCAGTACCGCATGGCTGACGGGGGAATCCGCTGGCTTCTGAAATTTAGAAAATGCTGACTTCCCACCTGATAGAGGTGAGGTATGCTGAACCTGCTCAACTGATACAGCAGATAGACTGAGGACAGGCATCTCCTGCTTACTTTCTTCAGGTGCCGCAACTGCGTTTTCCCGTCTTTGTTGTGCGAGAACCGTTTTAGCATGACAACGCCGTATAACATCATAACAGCTCCTCACGGTCGCTCGCGCCTTATTTTCAATCTTCTTGGATTCGCATCTCTCCAGCACATCAACCATCTGACGATAAACCCTCCTTATCGGGACACCTTCTTTTCTCGCCGTCTTCCGAACATAAGCAAACAAAGCACTGCGCCCTTTTATGGATAAACTCTGCATCTCTTCAGGTTGGCACAGATTTCTAATCAGAAATTGGTTATAGCCCGCAAACATCGCCTCGCTACGCTCATATTGGTAGCGTGTGTAAAATATAAGATCACTGTTGCGCTGTATAATCTCTGCAAGATCAGATTTAAGCGTGTAAACAGCATCTTCAAATGACTCATGACTCCTAAGCGCATAATACAACACAAGAAAGCTGACTCTACTACACAGCTGATCGTAATATCCCGCTTCCTCTTCTATTGACATCTCCTCTAGAGATTTCACCCAAACTTTAATCTCATTATCGGAGTGATCAGGCACGCTATCATGACTGTCAAAAATAAAGATACCATGAAATAAAAAACGTTCAGGCATTAAATTAAATACGTTATTGTTACTGACAAACATAAAATTACTATCAAAATAAAAAACATTTAATTATTATAATGATAAATTAACTTTTTGTAAAGTTAATTTGAATGATTGTATAGGTTCAGGTATTTTGAGACTTTTGAGAAGCCTCCAATTGGTAGTGATGAATATACTGCATTGGGGTGAGTCCGTCGAGGGCTTGGTGGGGTCTGTAAGAGTTATATTTTTTA
>JAHFRR010000022.1 GCA_023266165.1 Thiotrichales bacterium | reverse complement strand
CCAGGTAAGACAGAGCCCAATGTTTTCAAGCTTTAGGCAGAGTTTCTGTTCAGTAGTTGGGAGGCAACTGAATACAGGCATTGCCAACATGAACCCTCCACCCTAGCCCTCCTCCGCAAGGTAGGAGGGAATAAGAAAACCTTACCAATTCAATAGGTTAGAAAGATGTGTGCATGCCGTAGCCCGCAAGGGAGGAGGGAATAAGAAAGCCTTGCCAATTCAATAGGTTAGAAAGATGTGTGCATGCCGTAGCCCGCAAGGGGAGAGGGGATAAGAAATTATGATGCGAAAGTTTTTTATTTTTTAGAATTGCCCACTCAAAACGACATAGAGCCATAAAATCCCCATCAAGTGATATATTTTCTCACACCGTACCACTCATCATAGTCTTTAAGATTAAAGCCTTGCTCGGTCAATCCCACCGTATCCAGCGTGCTGTCTTGATGAATGACGACAGACACCCGTTGCGTACCCGGGCTGATCAGGGCATATCTCACATCGTTCGGGTGATCAACACTGGCTAGGCGGATCAATCCACATTGATGCCCGTAATAGCGAGCAGACTCGACCTGGCCTTGAGAATACGATCTTTTTTCAACAACCAGCGGATTCCCGCCTGGCACACCGGCCACTTGATAGCTCTGCGTGGAATGGTTCACGATATTGACAGCAACCGGGACACAGCCTCCAAAACCTATTTGAAACCCACTGATCAGAAGACTTCCCATCACAAGGGCAAACATCCCTGATCTTTGGGTTACTGATTTTTTGGTTATCATCACACCCATGTTGTTGGCCTCCGGGGATCTCAAATCCTGTACCCCCAATCAATCACTCATGGCTTATTGTGCGTCCGCCCTTCCCCAGGGTCAACTATTAAAGCATGCAAAAATATATCATCTATCAAAGAGTTTTAATTATTTTTAATATATTTCTACTTTAGAGGACAGAGAAATTCTTAAAATTCTTCAACTGTTACAACAGGCTATATCTAAAATCACATGACATGGCCCTACTGTATATTTGCCTAAAAAACTTTAAGTCAAATTTGCATTTAGCGCTTTATCAGATCTAAACACTGCAAATATTAGAAAAAAAATTCAGGCTATGGCACTATTTTTATTTTTAGAGTTTTCTTAATCTTTTCCAAAATACTGCCCCAAATAGTCTTTCAAGCTGAGCTGAGGGCTACGCTCTAAATCGAACAGCTGCCTTTGTGAATGCTCTGCAAGCGCTTCTTGTCTTGCAAGATAGGGGTGAGGCAGCTCAGGCAGGCTCAATAGCTTATTGTGCAGCGCATGCGTGTGTGCTGCATTCCACGCGCCATAAGAGAGGCCTTGGCTCTGAAAGCCCTGGAGCCATTGCTGGGAAGGTGTTTTTGAGGGGTCTTCAAACTTCTCACGCTGAATCTCCAGGGCCTTCAGATAGGATACCTGTGGATCTAAGTGATCCAAATAACGGGCCAACGGCCTTAGGCGCTCTATCATCAAGGCCCCTGCCTCTCGAATCGGCATCTGACGGCCACAAGCAATGGTCACCTGGATGTGAGGGTCTCGCCCACGGCTCACCACCTGCCGCAAGTCTTCTCGCGCTTGCGTACAGGTCTCACAATGAATCGGATCGCACGTCTCAAGAAAGCAATACAACATCAAAAGATCGATAAAAGCATACGTCTCAAGAGACTGCCCGGCCTCATAGGCTGGATGCAAATCTAAAAGCCGCATTTCCAGATAGGCCACTCCTCGACGCTCCAGCGCTGTCGCAGGTCGCTCACCAGGAAGCATGATCTGCTTGGGTCGAATAGGATTATAAAACTCGTTCTCAACCTGCAATCCATGGGTATTCAGCTGTTGATAGACACCCTGATCATCGACCACCGGAATTGTCTCAAAAGGCCCAAAAGACTGGTGTGTTGCCGCTTTTAAAGATTCCGCATAAGACTGCACGGAGCGATAAGAAATATTGAGCCGAAGGTCGGGATGATTCTGATAGCCAATATCACTGAGTCGTAGCGATGTCGCATACGCGCCAATCCCTGCCCGCTTTTGGTGATCAGGCACGAGATAGGGGTAGGTTTTACCTCCTAGAGAGCCGAGATCACACACAGGAGATACTCCAAATAAATAGGGGATCATCCACGCATGTGAGAAAAAGCGTCGCACCATGGCCATGTAAGCGCTGGAACGATAGGCTTCCAAAGGCTCTATATTCTGATCCCGCCTCTTGAGCACTTCAAAGAGCACATCCGGATAGGAAAGATTAAAGTGAATCCCTGCAATCACCTGCATGCGCTTACCGTAGCGATGAGAGAGCCCACGACGATAGGCGTGCTTCATCAATGCACTGCCACTGGATCCAAAATGCGCGAGAGGGATCTCTGTTTCAGGATCCAACCCTTCTAGGGTGGGCATACTCCCCGCATTCAGCCACTCTCCCTGTTGCTCTAAGCACTGCGCCGTGTACTGTGTCAGTTGGGTCATCGCACGCACCAAATCAGAAACACGACCTGTCACAGGCGCGGTGACCAACTCAATCAACGCCTCTGAAAAATCCAGGGTGATTTCAGGGTGCATCAAAGGCGCCCCAAAAACCGCAGGATGCGCTGTTTGGGCAATACGCCCTTGATGATCCACGCGTAGATGCTCTTTCTCAAGCCCTCGGGTAATTCCCAAGACCCACTGGGGCTTGAGGTGTTGATTTAAAAGATCCAGCGTGTAGGAGAGATCGAGGGTATTTACTTTATTTTTTATTTTTGATTCCTCTACTCTAGATAGCGTGACGTGAGATCTTCTGCCAGAAAAAATTTAAAATTTGATAATACAATCTTGGCTGTGTGAATGATAGTAACACAAAACCCCTTCGCTTGAAAACACCCAAACACGCCTCTTGTAGCGCCCAACCCCTTGTGCTAGAATCCTCACCTCCATGGCGGTGGGTGGCCCCCTAGCAATGATGCCTCGTTAACCCCGCCAGGTTCGGAAGAAAGCAACGGTCGCGAACGTATCATGTGCCGAGATGTGGCTATCGCCGCCTCCAGATTGTTTGTCGAGTGATGCGGATGTCCTATCAGGTTTTAGCCCGCAAGTGGCGCCCCAAGTCTTTTCAAGAAACTGTCGGCCAAACACCCGTGCTGCAAGCCTTAGGTCACGCCCTGCGTGAGAATCGCGTGCATCACGCCTATCTTCTTACCGGTACACGCGGCGTTGGCAAAACTTCGATTGCTAGGATTTTGGCAAAATGTTTAAGCTGCTTTCAAGGCATTACTGATACGCCCTGCGGGGTTTGCGAGGCATGCGTTGGGATAGACCAAGGGCGCTTTTTAGATTTAATCGAGATTGATGCCGCCTCCAGAACCAAAGTGGAAGACACGCGAGACCTACTGGACAATGTCCAATACGCGCCTTCCTTGGGGCGTTTTAAAATTTATTTGATCGATGAAGTGCACATGCTCTCCAGTCATAGCTTTAACGCCCTTTTGAAAACCCTAGAAGAGCCCCCTGAGCATGTCAAATTTATTCTCTGTACCACGGATCCTCAAAAGCTCCCTGTGACTGTTATCTCGCGCTGTTGCCATCTTGCCCTCAAACCCTTGCAGCCTTTAGAAATCACACGGCAGCTTGAAAAGATCTTAACGGCTGAAAACATTGTTTTTGACCCTCAAGCGATTGCCTTACTCTCTGAGCAAGCCCAGGGGAGTCTGCGTGATGCCTTGAGCCTATTAGATCAGGCGATTTCCGTGGGTAATGGCCAGGTAACGGTGGTCTCGACGCGCCTGATGCTCGGGGTTGCAGAAAACTCCGCACTGATTCAGCTGTTGCAACACCTGATCCATCACCGTGTGACTCCCTTATGTGAGTTACTTCAAACCCTGTTATCGCAAGGCATCCAAGGAAGTAGCTTGTTAGAAACCCTCGCGCGCATGCTGACGGATATCGCCCATCTGCACTTAGATCCTACCTGGCAGAGCACCCGTTTTGACACCCCGTCTCTTCAAGAGATCGCGCAAACCCTCGCACCGGAACACATTCAGCTGTGGTATCAAATCGCGCTGCTTGTTCAAAAAGATTTAGATTTAGCGCCAGATCCTCAAGTAGGGTTGGAAATGGCTTTGATGCGTATGATGGCGTTTGTGCCGGTGTTGGGGCATGCAGACAAGCCCGCGCACCCCCACCCTAACCCTCCCCCGTCGAGGGGGAGGGAACCGGAGCACCCCCTCCCTACTCAAAAAACCTCTCTCACTCCCCCTCCTTCTGATCTTCAAGCCTTCTGGCAAGATCTCACTGAGCGATCTACTCTCTCCGGCATGATCAGGCCTCTTGCCCGACACTCAACGCCGATCCACTTATCAGAAGAGGTGTTGACATTAGCGCTGGATCCTTCTCACACTCATCTCTTGAATCCTCGCTTTGAGGCGCAATTGCAAGAAGCCCTCAAGCCCCTATTGAACGGCGTGCTCTTGAAATTCCAACAAACGACCCCATCTTCTCATCAGAGCCCAGCCGCTTTGGCTGAACAGACGCGCGTGGCGCAGCATCAAGCCCTCAAAACGCAGATGCTGGCAGATCCCGTGGTTCAGTTTGCCCAAGAAAATCTCGAGGCTGTGATAATTGAAACCTCTCTGGAATCTAAAAATCTCTCTTAAAAACCTAACAGGAGTCTCCCCTTATGATGAACGCAGAAGATATTATCAAACAAGCCCAAGCAATGCAGGTGCAAATGCAGCAGGCTCACGATGAATTGGCCAGCATGCAAGTGGCAGGCCAAGCAGGTGGGGGTTTGATTAAAGTGGTGATGACAGGACGTCATGACATTAAGCATCTGTTTCTAGACCCCAACGTCATCCAAGATGCCGCCAATTCCCCCGAAGGCAAGAAAGTCCTGCAGGAGTTGCTGGCTGCAGCTATCAACGATGCTGTACAACGCATTGAAGAAGCAACACGTCAGAAAATGGCAGCGATGGCACAAAACCTGCAAATGCCTGCAGAGCTCATGGGCAGCTTAACAGGCCAAGGCGACGGTGAAAGCGCGTAATCTAACGCCTCAGGACATTGTGTGACGCACTCTCCCCTCTTAGATCAACTGATCCAGCAATTGCGTATGCTGCCAGGCGTTGGGCCTCGCAGCGCGCAGCGCATGGTCTTCCAGTTACTTCTGGAGCCTAAAGAACGCGTGCGGGATCTGGCAAAAACGCTCGAGCGCATGATTCAAGAGATCCAGCATTGCCAACGCTGCCGAACCTATTGCGAAAGCCCTGAGTGTAAGCTCTGCCAAAATCCCACGCGCGATGAAAGCCTTTTGTGCATCATCGAGACCCCTGCCGAGATGCTCTCTCTCGAACAGTCTGGTGTCTACAAAGGGCGTTATTTTGTCTTGCATGGCCGACTCTCCCCCCTGGATGGCATTGGGCCAGAAGCCTTGGGCATCCCGCAATTGCTTGCACAACTCAAACATCCCGCACTTCAAGAAGTGATCCTTGCCACCAACCCCACCGTAGAGGGCGAGGCAACCGCGTATTACCTCACTGACATCGCCCACAAGATGGGAAAGAAAGTTTCCCGCATCGCCTACGGCGTCCCCGTGGGCAGCGAGCTTGAGTATATCGACGGCCAGACCCTCACCCACGCAGTGCTGATGCGCCAGGTGTTGGCGCGTGTGGAGGGCGGGTGAGGTGTTTCGGGCTATAGACACTCTTTAAAAATAGAGATATAATTCGGTCGTAATTAGGGTTTTTATCTTTTTTGGGGGGAGTATCATGGCGTACAGTGATTCACCAGTGGATGAAGACCTCGAGCTTGCTTTTCAAAAAATCCCAAAAGAACACTCTTTAAATATGCTGCAACTCCTCCAGGCTTTTGGGGGTCTATCAAAAAAAGAGCAAAAAAAAGCTCTTGATAGACTTGCATTGCGCGCTCAAACTAGAAGTTCTTCTCCTAGTCCAACAGCATCAAAAACAACACCTATTGCAGCGATGGAGATGGAACCCCCAGTCAAGCTTACGCTTGCATTAAGAAATCAGGAGGAATATAACAGCACCAAAAGATTTCTGAACTTCATTCACAGACCTGCAAGCCCTAACTCTATAACGACAGAAGCTAAGACAAGCGATGTTATAGAGTTTGATGTGACATTTGATGACAAGCAACAGAAAGTTAGTATTTCAGATCAAAGAAATGTTCCCTCCGGCCAAGGGTTGAGACAATGCGTAGCAAGACTTGAGGCGCAAAAGGCCTGCCTCCCTTTCATAAATTTTCAGGCACTTAAGAAAAATATAAACGATAGAACAAAAGTGCCATCATATGGGTAATAAAAGTAGCTCTCGCTACCAAGCTATCTCATCTTCGCCTGCTAACCGCTCCCCTTCTCGCACAACAGCAGAAGAACTTGATTTTCTCAATCCCAGCACTTCCACCCCTGATCGAGACTTCAAGTTTGAAGCGAATGGCAGTGGTTCTGTCGATATCTCCGATGGAAATGGGAAGTTGGGTGCTCATCAGTATTCTTGCACAAGCAGAAATAGCAAAGGCGAACCTGATGGCTATCATCGTTTGCTTTGCACGGAGCTTTCAAAAGAAGGCTCGCCGGAAGAGATGAGAAATGGAATATCTCAGCTAAAAGTACACAAGCTTCATATCTCTGTAGTCGACTTTCAGTCCGCGTGGGAGCGAATTGTTCCAATTTTAATGGAGCACGACCTCTTTGAATTCAAAGTCCGCATCGCAAACCCAACCAATCAGCAAAAAAAACATCAGGTGGGCAAAAGCATTGTGCTTTATTACTTCAACGCACGTGATGACTTTCCCTGGAAAACAGTATTAGGCAAAATAGAAACTGCTTTGGCAAAGAAACCAAAAATACTGCCAGGAGTCAATCCGCATTATCGTTTCGTGGGAAAAGATACTGATGAGAAGGATGAGTCCGCGTCAGAACCAAAGCTTCTTGGAAGCCAGTATATATACGTGTCACGAGATGATATCCGGGATCTCAACCATCTTAACAGCCTAACTCCAATCGACAGACTTGGCCCTGTCTTCAGCCAAATCAACCTAGATACAGAGACAAAGCCAGATTCAGCCCCATAATCATAAAGATCTAGGGTTTCTCTGCATCGTCTATGCTGAGGGATATCGACGGCCAGACCCTCACCCACGCAGTGCTGATGCGCCAGGTGTTGGCGCGTGTGGAGGGCGGATGAGGTGTTTCGGGCTATAGACACTCTTCAAGAATCAGAATATACTTTTTCTTATGTGAAATGAGGAGTCTAGCAAGAATAAAGTACACGGCTTCCCAGAGATTTGTCATTCCCGCGCAGGCGGGAATCCAGGATCTTCAAGCCTTGGACTGGATCCCCGCCTACGCGGGGATGACAGAATGTGTCAGTTGTTTTCGCTAAACCTCTTATCTTGTTTTGTAGGAGCACATCATGGCCCATGCTTCAAATAATAGTCGTGCAGAACCGCTTGTTGGGTCATCGCCCAGAGCAACACCTATTGTGACGACCACGAGTCAAGTTCCAGCACACATTACCCTTATCTCACTGCTTCCCAATGATTACAATATATTGCTCTCATTTCTATCCTTATTAACTCGTCGTAAAGATGATGGCACACGCGCTTCTTTCACAATCACCTCAAACAAGGAGAGCAGAGCAATTACAATAACAGATGCTCCTGGTGTTCCCTATGGAGATGGTCTAAGGGAGTGCCTAAAGCATGCAAAATCAAGACCAAAATGCTTGCCACCTGGCTTCCGCTTCGCACCAGACATCGCAGGGTAATTGCTTGCAACCAACACCTACCATCACCCTCCTCGCAGATCCCCAGGTCATAGGGGTTGATTACTTTTTTCAAGATCTGGCGCGGATTGACTATGCGCATCCTGTCGAGATCCCTCAACGTTTATCAGAGAAGCATTTTGATATTTTACTGGTGAGGTCTACCACTGCGCTCACGCATGCCATTGCCCACAGCGGTGTGACGTTTGTAGGCAGCTGCGTGACAGGCACGGATCACATTGATTTTACGGCGTTTCAAGAGCCTATCCCGCACCTGTTTACCGCAGAAGGCTGTAACAGCCTGGCGGTGCTGGCGTATATTCAAAATATCCTCATACCCCTCAAGCTCCCGAAATCCAGTCGTGTGGGGATCTTGGGTGTGGGGAGAATTGGCAGCAGGGTTCTTGAGCTTTTCAAAACGCAAGGATTTGAGATTTTCACCTCAGACCCCTTTCGTCAAGGCCAGCCAGGTTTTTGTCATACCCCCCTTGAGCACTTAAAAAACCTGGATCTGATCACCTGTCACGTACCCTTGACGCGCTCAGGCCCGCACCCAACCTATCACAGGCTCGATCAGCATTTTTTCAATCGACAGTCCTCTCAACTGATCTTCATCAACACCAGTCGCGGTGATATTGTTTCTGATGAGACCTTACTGCAATTAACCACCCAGCAGTTGATTTTAGATGTATGGCCGCATGAACCCCACATCAACCCAGACCTGATCCAAAAAGCCCTGCTTGCCACGCCGCATATCGCCGGAGCAACCCCTTGTGGGCTCTGGAATGGCACCTATCAATGTTACTTGGCGCTCTGTCAACAGTTTGGATGGCCCGCCCTGAAAACCATCCCTCGCAAGGCTCAAGACAATACCCACCCTGATCTGTGGGCGCTGTCTGAAAAGTTTAAGGCTAAAACGCACAATGTCTGCGACCTCTTTCAAACGCTGAGGCGAGATAACAGATAGACTTTCACAGCGTTTTGGAAGAGAATGCACCGGATAGTTTATTTTGTTTGGAGATGATCATGCAGACGATTCTTAGCTTACTCTCTACTAAGCCAACGGGGAATCACACTTCTTTGCTTTCCCATGAAGATACATTTTGGAATAAATACGTCGAGTTAATTCAGAACCCTCTACAAGAAAAAGCTGCTTGTTCCCATGTGGTTAATGTGGTTAAAGCATTGCCACACTATATCACGATGACACGAGAATGGAGCTCTCTTTTGATATTAGCCGTGGAATACGGGCGCCCTTTGGTTTGCGAAAAAATATTAGCCTACGATTCAGGAGAGGTTTTACGAAATGTTCAACGTGCAGACGGTCGCAACACCACGGCCACTGCAACTCTTATAAACCTTCTGAGAGAAGCTCTCACGACCTGGGAGGGGCAATTTGATGTAAAAAACTATAATGCCCTTAAGAGTGGGCCACCTACCCCCCTTCTTCAAATAGCACCTGTTTTTATGAAACGCATTGCTTCTGAAAATCGTTCTTTTGTAGAACTTCAAAGTCTCATAGAGAAAAGCGCTCAGCTTTCTGAGCAACATCAAATAATGTTCTCCAAAGTCTCTCCAACAGCTGTCGCGCGTGTATGGACTGCTATCTTTGGGGGACAAGAAGCGATTTCAGCATTTACCTCCCTCGAGAGCAAACAGGAGCTGAATTGCTAACACAAGCCTCTCTTCAAGACTTAGGAGCTCCGCTCCCGCACTGGGCACCCAGGCCAAGACCTGATGGCTCAAGGTTGATAGGGGATTACTGCGTGCTGGAAAAGCTGGATCTTACGCGGCAGGCACGAGCGCTTTTTCATGCTTTTCAAGCGTCTAAAACTCTAGAGAGCTGGACGTATCTGCCCTATGGGCCGTTCGAAACCCTACAGAGTTTTGAGCAAGGCTACCAGAAAATTCTCAACGATCCCGACACCCTGCTTTATGTTATTTTAAGGCCTCACAGCTTTGAGCCTATAGGGCTTGCGGGATATCTCAGGATCAACTCAGAGCATGGGACAATTGAGATCGGTCATCTGCATTTTTCTGTTTATTTACAAAAAACCTGTGCAGCAACAGAAGCCCTTTTTTTATTGATTTCACGCGCGTTTGCATTAGGATATCGACGGGTGGAGTGGAAGTGTAATAGCCTCAACCAGCCTTCCATCAACGCCGCCAAGCGGCTGGGGTTTCAATGTGAAGGGATTTTTAGACAAGCGAATGTTTTCAAGGGATACAATCGAGATACCACATGGTTTTCTATCTTGGATAGTGAGTGGCCTAGGTTAAAGCAAAAATTTGAAGCTTGGTTGCATCCCCAAAACTTTGATGCAACAGGTCAGCAGATTCAACGCCTTGAAGAGATAAGCGTGCCTGATGCCCTTGAAACGCAGAGGTGAAGCTGATATAAAATGCGTTGTGACTCACCCGAGTCACCTCTCCCCTTGAGGGAGAGGTCGAGAAGCCAAAGGCTTCGAGGGTGAGGGGTTAGCAAGGATTTCTAGTTTTCACCCCTCACCCGCCGCATTCCATGCGTCGGCCTCTCCCTCAAGGAGAGAGGCGAAAGATCTGCCAACGGGATACTCTCGCAAAATACGTGAACGCCTGATTCCTCAAAGGAAAAAGCGACTCACGCCTTCATATCAGCATATACAAGGAGCTTCCATGCTACTCATTATCTTCCTGGTACTCGGCTACCTCATTGGATCTATCAACTCTGCGATTATCGTTTGCAAGCTCATGCATCTCCCCTCCCCCAGAACACTTGGCTCCGGCAACCCTGGCGCGACCAATGTCTTACGCACAGGGAGCAAGCTTGCGACAGGTCTGACATTGCTCGGGGATATCCTCAAAGGCGTGATCGCCCTTACCATTGCCCGTTTCGCGCATTTACCTGAAGTGAGCCTCGCCTGGATTGCCCTCGCCACCATTTTGGGTCATGTCACCCCTATTTATCATAACTTCAAAGGCGGCAAAGGCGTTGCAACCCTTTTAGGGGTTTTGCTGGCACTGAACCTCTGGCTGGGGATCCTGGGGCTCATCACCTGGGTTGTCATCGCGGCTTTCTTTCGATATTCCTCGCTCGCAGCCATCATCGCAACGATTCTCATGCCCTTTTATGCCATCTTTCTCTTACCCCACGCTTGCTTGATGCCTTTAAGCCTGATCAGCCTCTTGGTACTCTGCCGACATTTAGGAAATATTTTACGGCTGATCAAAGGGCAAGAGAAAAAGATTGGGCGTAAGTCTTAACATCCTATAGGCAGTGAGGGGAGAAACTCATGCTCTTCCAAATCTAAAGAATGGGCCATGCGGCGCACTGGTGTTGCCTCTTTGGGTTTAACAGGCTCTTTGGGCTGAATATCCCCCATTAAGGCACGCGCATTTTGGCGAAGCAGAGTCAGGAAATCAAGCGAGCACACCGCTGAAAGGCTGATTTTTTAAGGTATCTCTTCAAACAGCCCAAGATTCATCTGAGCGACTTTATAAAGGCCTATCAAAATCAAGTCGGGCTCATAGACATCAAACACGCCAGAGGCTTGCAGCATCATACCCAATCCCCCAGTGCCAATGACTTTAAGAGGTTGATCTTTAAAATCTTGCTGTTTGAGTTGAAAGACCATCTCTTTAATCATTCCCACCGCCTGCCAGTATAGGCCGCTTTGGATCGCTTCTGAGGTTGTACGCCCTACCGCTTGGGTCACTGCCTTGATCTCAACGGAGGGTAGCTTGGCGGTGCCATGCTGCAAGGATTCCATGGCGAGTTTCAACCCTGGCACGATGGATACACCTAGATACTCGCGTGCTCGATTGATGGCGGAGAAGGTATTGGCCGTGCCGCAATCGACCAGCAAAATATGGGTGTCAGGGTAAAGCTCGGTCGCGGCAATGGCATTGGCAATCAAATCAGCGCCGACTTCTTGAGGATTAGCGGTTTTGATCTTCAAGCCTGTTTTGACGCCTGCCTGTAAAAACAAAGGCCGCGCGCCGAAATACTTAACACAGGCGCCATTGAGGGAATAATTGAGTTCCGGCACAACGGAGCTGATGACAATCTTCTGGATACTGCGAGGATCAATCTGATTCTCTCGCAAAACGCTTTTGAGAAACAGGCCGTATTCGTCCGAGGAAGGCCGATCTTTTGAGGTTTTTCGAAACCTCAGCTGGATCTGATCCTCTTTAAAAACGCCGCCAAAGATCTGCGTGTTGCCGACATCCAGTGTGAGTAGCATCTTATTTTACCCCTTCTGTTAATAAAGCCAGCCATCGTTGATGGCATAAAAGACCTAATAAAACCAAAGAACCTACCGGTGCAAACCAAAACGGCCCATTGTGAATTTTCGACATCAACACCCCCCCCCATATGCCTGACAGAGACCAGGAGATCCCAATGATAACATACAGCAATCCCATGACTTTGCCTTGCAAATGTGAGTCTAATGCTTGTGAAAGCGTGGTGACAATAACACTATAGAGCATCACATCGCCCATGGCAGTAGGGATCGCTGAAAGCCAAATGAGCATTCTTTCGAAAAAGCCTGAGGGATTCAGGCTTGCGACCAAGGCCATCAAAACGCCCAACAACACCAGCAATACACAGAGACGTACCAACATAGGAGAAGATAAAAATCGCCGTAACCCATGCAAAACAAAGGCTGTTGCCACAATCAACCAAAGAGCAATCATTCCCTCAAAACGCCCGACTTCTAGTGGGTTTGCGTGAAACAGCACTTTCAAAATCGCAGGGGCGAATTCATAATACGTCGACCAGCTGAACTGGCTTAAGATCAAGACCATAAAGCAAATGCGCACGGCAGGGTTTTTTAAAATACACTGAATCTCTTTGAAATAGCTTGAACGCCAGAGAGAGGTATGAAGTGCTCGAGTGGCGCGTTCTTCTGGATAATAATGCAAGCAGATCAATAAAATACTCGATAAAACGATGACCGCGATAAAGGGGAGCTGGTAGAGATGCCCTGTGACCCCTGACTGGGTAGCCAAGTACCCACCGATCCAAGGCCCTAACGTTGCACCCACAGAAACGACACACTGCAAATAGGCCATGTCTTTCAAACGGGTGTTAGGGTTGCCGATATCCCCCACCCGCGCCATCCCCGCTTGTACCGCCATGAAGCTGGATCCGATCACAATCAGGGAAATCGCCAGCAAGCAGGGCTGATGTAAGGCCTGTGCCAACAGGGCTAAGCCACTGGTAAGCCCAAATCCTATCAGGGTCAGCAAAAATAATTTTTTACGCCCATAGCAATCAGAGATCATGCCAAAGAAAATATTGCACAGCATGCCAATCCAATACGAGATACCTAGGGTAATGCCATACCAGAGGCTTCGGGTAGCAAGCGCGGTATGAGGCGGGAAAACACCGGAATCCATCGCAAAAAACAAAAATACCCAAACGGGCGAC
This sequence comes from Thiotrichales bacterium, assembly GCA_023266165.1. Lineage (GTDB taxonomy): Bacteria > Pseudomonadota > Gammaproteobacteria > Francisellales > CACEW01 > JAHFRR01. The sequence continues at coordinate 1,913 of JAHFRR010000022.1, read as the reverse complement.
ATCAAGGAACTACAAAACTGCGCGCTCATCACAAAGGACAGCGTGGGCAGCAATGGCTTTTTGAAAAATTTCATCGAGGGTACCTGTCACAAGATCAAGTCCAGACTGCACTTTAGCAGGCTTTTTTTTTCAAGTCAATTTATTTAAAAAATTATTAAAAAAAATTTATTAAAAAAAATTTCAAAGAATTTTCAAATTTGTATCAAGACAGGTATTGACTTTAAAAAGACCCAACAGGATACTAACCAGGCTCCAAGAACAGCCCCACACACTGATTAAGGAGATTCGCATGACGTCCCTGCTTTCTGAAAATTTTGTTACAGAATCCAGTTTTTGGACTTATTTTGAAGAGCACTACCCCCATTTGTTACAGTCACCCCACATGCGCGTGGTGTTTCGAGATTTGGCGCGTAAGAGAACGTGTACGGCTTACCAGACGCTGTCGGATCTCCACAGCGATGAGATCCTGATGGAGCAACTGGAAATCCATGAGTCCTATCTTCAAACGCTGTGCGCGCTGCTCCCTGACCCTAACACGCATCAAGAACAGAAAAAGCGAAACGCGCTGTGCCAATCGCTGGCAGAAGCGTTTTATTTGGAACTGCCAAAGCCCATCAGTCGATGGTCTCGTGGAGAGAGTCGCGAACGCTGGATGAGCTTTAGCTCAACCCTGGCCACCACACTGCTCTTTAGCCTTTTAAACTATGAGGCATTTCTGGCACCGATCCATTGGCTTCACTGGGTTTCTTTGATTCTGATGCCTGTGGAAATCGCGGCGGCCAGCGCATTGCTTGAACCTCTGGGTAAAAATAAATTTTTAAGCTGCCTGCCCCGTCGAGACAAAAAGATTTTGATCAGCATCACGCTTGCTTCTACCTTGGCGATGCTAGGGGGTACGCTGATTGATGGTCTGGAGAATCCCCACCCTATCGGCTGTAATGTGGGGCTACTGTCTGCAGGGATCTTTGCCTTGGTGACCCTCGTACGCTTAGGATGGCTTGGAAAAGAACTTTATGAAATCCAGCATCAACGCCACATTATTCAAACCCATCTTCGCCTTTTAGAGCCTCAACTGACCCATCATCCAGAGATGCAGACCGCCTATCTTGCGCTTAAAAAAGCAGAGATCGTCGCAGAGGCTAAATTTAAAAACCAGCGGCTCAGGGTGGTTGCGACTGGGTTTCTGGCCTTGGCGGTGTTTGCAGGGATTTTGATGCCGCATCTGTTAGCAGCGACCCTCGCGACAGCCCTCATCATCAAAGGCTCCATGATGTTGGCAAGCTTTGCAGCCAGCGTGCTCAGCCACAATGCTTTGCGAGCTGCACGTCGTACCTGTGATATCGAAGTGCAACAAAAACTACAGGCCCTCTCGAGCGTGCCTTTTGCCCTTACGAGTGCGCGCACACCACCTGATCGTGAGGTGACAAGCCCTTCAACACCTGAACCCGTGCAAGCAATACAGTGCCTGTGGTGATCATGCGAGGCTCGGTTGCGTGCGTGTGGGGGTTCAACACCCATACCTCTGATTGCCCAGAACCGGTTTGCTGAACCGCAGCGATCGGGATGCTGAGCTGATCCGTGGCGTGGTAGATCACCACCTTCACCTGAGCATCCATCCCTGCTCGGATGGAATCGATCTCTGTGGGCCCGGGGGATGCCTCTGAAATATGAGGGACTTCCACCGTGACAGGGAAATTCGCCACACCGCTGCCATCGCCTGCACTATTGGCCTCAGCGCCGATCTCTGTGACTTCACCTTTTAAGGTTAACCCTGGAAAGCCTGGGCTTGTCAAAGTTGCCGCTTGATGGAGCTTTAAAAGATTGACCGCGTTTTCAGGAACAGACAGCTTGACCTTCAGGCCGCTCATATCACCAATGCCCATTACGACCTGCTGATAGCGAATGCGTGATCC
>JAHFRR010000115.1 GCA_023266165.1 Thiotrichales bacterium | reverse complement strand
TGATCAAAAATAATTTAAAAAAATAAAGAGAAACTCAGATACAACCCCCTATCTACTAGCCATTCCGACACTCATGCACAGAGTTATCCACAGAAATCCTCAGAAAATTTTAAAAGCCCCAATTCTGTGGATAACTGTGTGGAGAGAATAGGCGGGTTTTGGGGATAACTGCAAGGCACTCAGCTTTTTCTCTATAGGATTTTAAAAAAATATGATAAGAAACAATAAACTAAATCAAAAATATTATTTTCAAAGACTCAAACCTGTATGCTCGACCGGTTGTCTTTGTTTGTGAATAACTTTATAAAATCTGTCATAAAATTTCTCGAAATCACGGAGAGCAGAGCTTTTTCTTCCATTTTTTACGTCCGTAAAAATAAGTTATCCACATTTTATAAATTTCAGCGGATTTATCAAAAAACCCATCAAAAACATCTGACAAAATCTCTCACTGAATCTCTCACTGACTCTCTCACTCAATCTCTCACTGAATCTTTTATTGAAATTGCTTTGCCACGCAAAACCCTTTACAATCCCTCTCTCTGGATTCACTCTCACAAGGACAACACCTCATGGAATCTCTCGCCACACATGCCTGTGCATTTTTAAAGACAGCCCTCAAAACCCAAGGTGTATCGGGGTTTACACCTAAAATTGGCTTGATCTTAGGGTCAGGATTGGGGAGCCTAGTCTCTCAGATGCACATCCACTGCGCGATCCCCTATTCAAATATCCCTGGTTTCTGCAAAAGCTCTGTGCCAGGACATGCTGGAGATCTGGTGCTGGGTACCCTCTATGGGGTGCCTGTGATGTGTATGAAAGGGCGATATCATATCTACGAAGGCATTGCGCCCCAGCAGCTGGCCATCCCCTTGCAAACCATGAAAGCGATGGGCTGTCACACGTTGGTGTTGACGAACGCTGCAGGATCCTTGCGCGCGGAGGTTGGCCCTGGCAGCATCTCCATTATTGAAGATCATATCAATTTCACAGGTACTAACGCTTTATTGGGGCACAATAACCCAGAGATTGGCCTTCGCTTTGTACCTATGGAAAATGCCTATGACCCTCTCCTACGTGCCCATTTCCTGAAAGCCGCCAAAAAAGTAGGGTTTGAATTGCCTTCCGGAATTTATATCGGCGTCTTAGGGCCCAGCTATGAAACACCTGCAGAGATTCGCGCATTTAGAATTTTAGGAGGCGATCTCGTTGGGATGTCCACCGTCAACGAAGTCATCGCTGCCAGGCACTGTGGCTTAAGGGTTGTAGGACTTTCTGCCATTTGCAATTTTGCAGCCGGGATGACCCCCAGCAAAGTAAATCATGAAGAAGTCCTCGAATATGGTGCCATCGCCAGTGAAAAGCTCAAATGCTTGATTGAATCTGCCTTCCCTGAGATAGAGTCTGTCTAACATGACCCGCATGACCGATCTGGATCGTCACCGCCTGATCTATCAGTGTTTGGATCTGACGTCCCTCTCTGGCGCTGAAACTCCAGCAGAGATCTTACAGCTGGCAGCGCTCGCCACACACCCGATACTCGGCCATGTTGCCGCCGTGTGTATCACCCCTCCCTGCATCCGTTTTTTACCTCAATTAGACGATATTCATATTGCGACTGTCATCAACTTCCCCCGGGGAGATCAATCAGTAGAAGCTGTTATTCAAGAAATCCAACAGGCGATCAGCCTAGGCGCGCAAGAGCTCGATCTGGTGATCCCCTATCAAGATGTTCAATCCAACCACTTTGCCACCACCGAGCATTTGCTTTCAGTGATTCAACCCTATGTTAAAAATAAAACCCTAAAAATCATTGTCGAGAGCAGCGCGCTGTCTCCCGTATTACTTCAAAGCCTGTGTGAAAGAATTTTATCTCTAAATTTAAAAATAGATTTTTTGAAAACCTCAACTGGAAAATCCCCTGCAGGAGGCGTGACACTTGAGGCTGCCACGATCATGCTCACAGCGATCAAAGACCATTTTGAGAAAACCCATCAGTGGGTAGGCTTTAAAGCATCAGGGGGGGTCTCTGAGATCACGCAGGCACAGGCACTGATAGATCTCGCAGAAGCCATCTGCGGAAAAGCCTATCTAACACCTCACACGTTGAGGTTGGGCGCCAGTCGTTTGGCCAAGGCGATCATCGTAGAACATTCATGAAAACCCATGGGATCATCTTAGGCATTGAATCTTCGTGTGATGAAACAGGGGTTGCGATTTACCATACGCAGCAGGGCCTGATCGCAGAGCAGTTATACTCTCAAGTGCTATTGCACGAAGCGTACGGAGGCGTGGTGCCTGAGTTAGCCTCGCGAGATCATATTCGAAAGCTCTTGCCCCTGATCCATGACGTGTTTCATTCAGCCCAGTTATCTTTATCCCAGTTAAAGGGCATCGCTTACACCCAAGGGCCGGGCCTTTTGGGGCCTTTGCTGATGGGCGCAACCATTGCCAAATCCCTAGGGTTCGCACTGGATATCCCCACCCTTGGTGTGCATCACATGGAAGGCCATCTTCTCGCGCCTTTCCTTGAAACTTCTCATCTGACTTATCCTTTTGTTGCCCTACTGGTCTCAGGAGGTCATACGTTATTGGTGGATGTCCAAGGGCTGGGGTGTTATCAGGTTTTAGGGGAAAGCCTAGATGATGCAGTAGGAGAAGCTTTTGACAAAACTGCAAAGCTGATGGGGCTCGGATATCCGGGTGGGGCAAGGCTCTCCAAACTCGCAGAATCTGGCAACCCTACCCGATTTAAGTTTCCAAGACCCATGTTAGACAGACCAGGCCTTGATTTCAGTTTCAGCGGCCTGAAAACCTTTGCCCTCAACACCTGGAGCCGCTCAGATCAAAGCGAAACAACCCGAGCCGATATCGCCAAGGCCTTTGAGCTGGCTGTCGTCGACACCCTCGCGCACAAATGCGAGCGCGCACTGGCACAGACAGGCAGAACACGCCTGGTGATGGCAGGAGGGGTCAGCGCCAATACCGCACTCAGAGCTCGCTTACAACAGCTCGCGCTCCAACATCAGATCGCAGTCTTTTATCCAAGACCCAGCCTGTGCACAGACAACGGCGCAATGATTGCCTATGTTGGCGCCCTACGCCTGCAGGCAGGAGAGCGAGATGCGCATCTTGCCATTCAAGTGAGACCCCGGTGGGGGCTGGACAGTCTGTCCAAGCCTCAGGTTACTGATGGATCTCATTTAAAAAACCTCGTTTAAGAAATCTCTTGACGATCACACTGAAATACCATAAAGTATGGTACGTAAAGTACATAACCAAAAAGCAGGTATTTGAATGAAGTATTTCAGTGCAAAAGTTGCAACCCAAGAAAGCTTCTGCAATCGAGAAGAAGAGCGCAAAGCCTTGATGCGCAGCATGCAGCAAAACGAACATGTCGTTGTCGCCGCGCCCAGACGCTATGGAAAAACCAGCTTGATTGTGCAAGCTATTCGAGAGGCAGCACAGCCTTTTGCAAAAATTGATTTGTTTTGCGTGGTCTATGAAGATGAGGTCACACGCAAAATCGCCAAAGGTGTTTCTGAGATCGCACAACAACTCTTGAATCGAACAGACAAAACGCTTACGTTTCTCGGTACTGTCTTTAAATCTGCCACCATCGGCTTACGGGCTAGCGGCTTTGAGATCATGGTTGATTTCTCAAAAAACACCACCATCATTGAACATATCGAAGATCTGCTCTCTGGATTAGAGCGGATTGCAGAGAAATATCAAAAGCGCGCCGTTTTATTTATCGATGAGTTTCAAGATATCCTTAAAATCGATCACTCGACACAAATTCAAGCAGCCATTCGCGCTATCGCTCAGCACTCAAAATATATCACTTATATTTTTTCAGGAAGCTCACGGGTCATGCTGGAAAAAATTTTTGATGATGCCAATCAACCCCTGTACATGATGTGCAAAAAAATCCCCCTGAATAGAATCCAAGATGTGCATCTCCAAAACCATATTCAGAAGGCCAGCCAAGCTAAGTGGGGCAGTTTACTACCTGACGCTGTGATCCAGAAAATACTGACATTGACTGAGTGTCACACGTACTATGTCAACGTGCTGTGCGCAGAGCTGATAGAATTACCCAAACCACCCGATGCCTCAACTGTCCAGCATTTTTGGAACAATCAATTACTGCAATACCATGGCAAAATCATTGCAGAATTAGAAAAGCTGAATACCAATCGCCTCAAAGTACTCTCAACCATTGCTCTGATGGGTTCAGCACATCGACCGAATAGCAAAGACTTTCTCACGCAAGTGAGAATGCCGCTTGCCACCGTTCAGGCCACCGTTAAATATTTACTTGATCATGACTATCTCTATCAAACACCTGATCATGGCCTGCAATTAGTAGATCCTCTGATGAAAGATTTTTTATCTCGCCAGTATCATTAGATTGAACACACGCACTCATACCAGACAG
>JAHFRR010000114.1 GCA_023266165.1 Thiotrichales bacterium | reverse complement strand
ATGCAAAGCCTCCGTGCCGTCTCCTAAGCCAACCCCCCTGCCAGCACGCGTTTCAGCACCTCGCGCGAGCGAAATCCTGCTCGCCCTGAGGCTTCTTTCAAAGCGTTCTGAAACAAGCGTTTGGCCGTGATATTCACCTCACAACTCTCAAAATCTTGCGCCTCTATTTTGAGTAACTCAGCGCCTCGATAGCACCCCTGAACACCCTGGACATTGGGATGGGGTATCAAAATAGGGCGAGGATGACTGGCCAGGCTCTCTAAGTGATAGTGAAGATCGGGTTGAATGGGTTGGCCTAGACAGTCTTCGCCTAATAAAGGCATCAGCCCTAAAAAATGAAGTAGCTGAGATTCAAAAACGCGCACAGCACTCGAAGGCGCCAGTCCCTCAGAGAGCTTTTGAATTAAGCTCAGATACACTGAGAAGAGATTTTCAGGGTCAAGCCCCATAGGCAAAAAAACCAGGAGCAAGTCGTTGCAATACAGGCCTGCGTAGAGGGCCATCCCCTGCAAAGGCCAGCTCTGCAGCCATTCATAGTGCTTCAGAGTCTTAATCTCCCCTCGCCCTTGAAATTCCATGTGATAGCGTGCAAACGGCCCCAGTGCCCCCGCGCGCTTTGCACTTTTCGAGCGCACACCACGAGCGACCAACGTGACCAGCCCTTGAGTTCGACTCAAGCACTTTAACAACAAACTACTTTCTTTGTACGGATAGCGATGCAGAATGACGGTATCTGTCATAAATCTTTAATTTCTCGATACGCCGCTTGCAGATAAATACACATCGACCAAAGCGTCAAAATCACGGCAATATACAAACCCCAGATGCCCACAATAACAATGCCATTGTATACAGGCGGCTGAGACAATAACATTAAGACGGCCACCATCTGTACCGTAGTTTTGACTTTACCGATACTGGAAACCTTGACCGTCGCGCGCTTCCCCAACTCCGCCATCCACTCCCGCAGGGCAGAAACCGCAATCTCACGGGCAACAATGATAATCCCCGCGACTGTCACCCAAAACGAGCCATATTGTGCAGCCAGCAATACCAAAGCACTGGCGACCATCAGCTTATCTGCCACAGGATCCAGAAAGGCCCCAAATGGCGAGGTTTGCTTCAAATAGCGCGCCAAAAACCCATCTAACCAATCTGTCACCGCCGCCAACAAAAAAATCAGGGCTGCTACATAACGATGGGAGTCAAATGGAATAAAGAAACACGCAACGAAAGCAGGAATCACAAAGATCCGCGTCATCGTCAAAGTATTGGGCCAGTTCCAAAATCGCATTGTGCTCTGCCTTACAAGAGATCTCAATCTTCACTGAAGTTCAGCTTAGCGGGAATGGCTTAAAAACACAATGCGCAATACACACAATGAGACACACACATCAGGATAGGGCACCCGATCAAACAATCTCCTCAGGCTTCCACTCTTCTTTAAAATAATGAAGCAGGGTATTGGATACCTCTGCGCGAGGCCCTTGAAGCGCTGGGTGATCCGCCTGAGGCAGGCTATGGCGTTTGCCAACGGGAATCTGGTATTTAGGGACATTGCATCGGCTCAATAACCCACTCACCCAGATATCATCTTGACGCAGAGCACCCTCGGGTGCGCCTCTCATCTCTGTCAAAATACCCAGATCCGACCCAAAATGCCGAGCCCTTAAGGTATACCCCCCGCACCCTTCCATAATAGCCACGCGTCGTCGCCCCCTCTTGATCGCTCGATTCGAGGGATGGTCAAAGAAAACCAAATGGGAGGGGAGCAGATGGCCATTCACACAAAACGCCGCATTCCCTGAAAAAACCTGGTCTGCAGCCAACAAACATCTGATCAAATGACGCGGATAAATCATATCGTCATCCACAATCACCCACAAAATATCTTGCCCTGGATAACGCCGAAGGCTGGGGATCCATTTGGTTGCAGGCCCCAGATCAGGTGTAATCCAAAACAGTTTGACAGCAGTCAATGCGCTGAGCCAGCGGGGAATCTCCCAGGCTTGAGAGAACGCACCCAGATTGATCTCAATCTGCAGCGGGCGATGGCTTTGGCGCAATAAACTCAGGAGGGTCGGCTTGAGATGCGCAATGCGCGAGGGCACTGTGGTCAAGCTCACGATCACAGGATGAGATGAAATATCAGGGATATAGTCAAAGCGTTTTAAATCCTGCCGCCGGGCCCAGAGAACACGCAATTTTCGTAAGAGCTTCATGATGTTTGAATTCAATCAATTCGACGAAATATATTTTTCACGGCGCACATCTTTACTGCTAAACCCTTGTGCCGTAAGCCCTGCAAAGGCCTCATCAATCATATTGGGATTGCCACACAGATACACCACATCTTTTCCAGGTGTCAACTGTAGATCTGCAAACATCGACTGTACACGACCCGCATGCTCATGGGCCTGTAAGTCCCCACACTCGCGGCTTAAACAGCTGATACACTTAACCCTCGGATTGCTTTCTGCCAACGCCTTAAAATCCTCGTCATATAAAATATCCGTTCGATACGGCACACCTTGTAAGATCACCACTTCAAAATGAGGTTCTCTCTCCAAACGCGCTTTCAATGCGGGAATCATCGAGCGATAGGGCGCAATCCCCGTCCCCGTCCCCACCAGGATATAGCGCGACACAGGCTCGTCTTGCAAAATCAGCCGACCCACAGGGCCCATGGCGTCAAGCTCCTCCCCTATGCCCAGATTCAATAACTTTTCAGAGGCAAATCCTTTAGAGATATAGGAAATCGCCATCTCAAGCCAATTGGATTGGCTGGGATCCGTTGCAATGCTGTAACTACGGCGCTTCAACGCCCCATTCTCGTCTTTCAACAAGAGCGTGATAAACTGCCCAGGAATAAAAACAATCGGCGCTTGATCCACACGATCAAACCCCAGATGATGCACGTTGGGCGTCAACACACGACGCTCAACCAGTCGTAGCACAAAATTCTCAATGGCCATAGGCAGTTCCCCTTTTCCAGAAAATAGGTCATACTAGCACCAAACTCCCTCAAACCCCAAGAGCGTTATAAAATAAAGACCATGGAATTTGCATTAGATCAGGCACTAGAAACATTACTGCCCTCCCAACAAAAAGTATGTGCGCAGCTGAAAACCTATGTACAGCTGCTGTGGCGCTGGAATCAGACCTACAACCTCACGGGTTTTAAGACCGACCAGGAAATCTTTACGGAGTTTATTGAGCAAAGCGCTCAGGTCTCTCCCCACTTACAGGGCCAGTTTTTTGTGGATCTGGGGACAGGCGCGGGCATACCAGGCTTGATGCTTGCGATCCTACGCCCCGAGCTCTCGTTTTTATTAATTGACAGCAACGGCAAAAAAATTCGGTTTCTACAGCATGTCATTCAGGCTTTACAGCTCACACATGTCCGTGCCCAGCAGATTCGCATTGAAGATTTCAAAACAGAGACCCCTATCGACGGCCTACTCACCAAAGCTTTTGCACCCTTAGATCGTATGAGATTGCTATGCCAGCATCTGCCCATTCACCGCTTTTATGCCCTCAAAGGCCCTCAAGGCGTGGAAGAGGTTACAAAATTAAAAATTCAAAGCAAGATCATCCCTCTGAACTCTCAACAAAATAAGCCTTTTTACTTAATTATAATAGATGCAAATCTGTTGCAATCAGATTGCAAATAATATTTTTAGGGAGAATAGCATAAAAAAATCAATCGCCCACTTTACACGCATGGCCAACTCGTGTTAAGATCCCCCCTGGTTACGAGATAACCGTTGAATTAACCCTTAAAAATAATACTCTTTTGGAGGTAGCCCCTATGACAGCAACAATGCATTATCATCAAAGCGCGCAAGAAACGCGTCAAAAATCCCATTTGAACGCCCCTTTGGCAGAGCACCTGGAAAACGCCCTGAACACCTACTTTGCAAGCATGGCCGGCACAGAACCTGAGAACGTCTACCAAATGGTACTGACAGAAGTCGAAGAGCCGCTGTTAAAAGCTGTCATGCGTTTCACTCGCAACAACCAAAGCCTGGCCGCACGTATCCTGGGGATCAACCGAGGCACGTTCCGCAAGAAATTGGCTTATTATGGCATGTTGTAAGCGCATGTTGCTCGTGTGATAAAATTTTTAAATTAATATTTTATAATATTTTAGTTTGAAATAAAAAACGCCTCAGAGGGTCTCTATACGATTTCTCTGGGGCGTTTTGATTTTGGAATTCTTTATGAAAATAAAACCTGCAGATTCAGCTCATTCTACTTCCCTCCTCCCTTGCGGAGGAGGGTTAGGGTGGAGGGTACCAATAACAGCTAAGAATCTTCAAACTTCAGACCGGGTGCCTGCTCTTACAGGACGAAGCGAAAAACTTAAGCTTATCCAAATATTCTATCCAACACACACCCTCCACCCTAACCCTCCTCCGCAAGGGAGGAGGGAAGTAGAAAAGCTCTGCCACAACCATAGGTCACCAGAAGAAAGAGAAATAGAA
>JAHFRR010000113.1 GCA_023266165.1 Thiotrichales bacterium | reverse complement strand
AAGCCAATAAATGATTGGGTTCAATGTTTTTTAAGAGCTTTACAATATCTTGACTCCAATGCAGGGCAATATTCGAAATAATCCAATCGGGATTTTGAGAATTGATAAAATCCGTATTGTCAAAATCATGATTTATAAAATTTATAAAATTTATAAAAAATGTTTTTTTATTTTTTAAATAAAAATTATTGAAAAGATCTATTCCCATGATATTCATAAATTTATTTTTGTTTAAATATTTTTTAAAATTTTCAAAAAAAAGTTGAGTATGACATCCCGTGCCACATCCCAGATCTAGCAATGTATTTGGGGGTTGGATAGGCAGAGCAATCTTCAGGGCATCACACAAAGCTTGCATTGATATTTTTTGTATTTTGGCATGCTGATGATAAGTGTGTACGGGGGTGATCATCTTCATCTTGAGGCTATAACACGGCTTGAAGGGCTGCCAGCAGCAAATCAAGCTCTGCGTGTGTATGCAGTGCGCTGAGGGAGATACGGATACAGCTTTGATGGAGGGGCACAGTAGGAGGGCGAATCACAGCAACCCAAACACCCCGTTCTAACAGCTGATGCTGCAGGGATTGGGCATGATGTGGAGAGGGAATAGGTAAGATGCAAATGGGCATGGGAATTTGAGGAGGAGGGCTTTTGGCAGTGAACAGGCCTCGTTGTTGAAGTTGGGTTTGAAGATAACGGGCATGCGCCAAGACCGTGGTTTGCCGCCATGGCTCGTGCGCTAAGATCTCCAGTGCCTTCAAACCTGCAATAGCTAGGGCAGGAGGGAGCGCGGTGCTATAGCGATAAGGTCTGGAGGTTTGCAGGATGCGCTCTATCAAAAGGTTTGACCCTGACACCATCGCCCCCATCAACCCTAAAGATTTCCCCAAGGGGGTCACCAGGCAGGTGATCGGGTAAGCGGGCGAGGGCGGATTGAGTATCCCAAAACCATGGGCATCATCCACCAGAAGTTTAGCACCATACTGTGCTGCAAGGGCTGCGATTTCAGGAAGTGGGGTGAGATCTCCCTGCATGCTGAAACAGCTTTCCGTGACGATCCAGATAGGCACAGGAGGTGTATGGTGAAGAGGCTGAGGCGGGAGTTTTTTTAAAAGAGATTCCAGATGATGTAAATCTTGATGGTGATATCGAAGGTGACGCGCACGGCTCAAAGCAATCCCATCCAGTAAAGAGGCATGGCAGAGTTTGTCAGACAAGATCCAGCTGTGCCTATTGGCCAATGCAGGCAGCACGCCCAGATTTGCCATATAGCCGCTATTGAAAAACAAGGCGCGCTCGCGATGCAGATGAGCTGCCATGGCATGTTCAAAATGTGCTTGTGCTGTACAGTACCCTGAGATCAGGGGTGATGCACCACTGCCCAGACCATAACGCTTCATGCCTTCGATCATGGCTGCTTGAAGGCGAGGATCACTGGCCAAGCCCAGATAATCATTGCTGCAAAAACAGAGGGCAGAGACTGGGTGTCCTGGATGATCTGGTTGATCGAGCTGTACCTTCACCCCTTCTCGTGCCATCCAGGGGGTTCTCCAGCGCAACAGCCCTTGGGCTTTCAGGTGTTCGAGTGAATCAGTATTATGGGTCATGAGAGCTGCTTTTTGTGAAGCCCCAAAATAGCCAGCAAAGCCTGGTCATCTGCAGGTTGCGCATTGTGGGCTGTCAAGAGTTTCTCGCCTAAAAAGATCGAATTGATCCCCGCGAGAAAACACAGCGCTTGACATTCAGGGGAGAGGGATGCGCGCCCTGCCGCCAAGCGCAGCACGGTGTTGGGGAAAGTCAGCCGAGCGACGGCAATGGTTCGGATCAACTCAAAAGACTCCAGCGTAGGCGTGTGTTCTAGCGGGGTGCCTGGGATGGGAATGAGCTGATTGATGGGAAGGCTCTTTGGGAGTTGAGGGAGCTGTGAGAGTTGGTAGAGCCATTGGATTCTATCCTCGCGCGACTCCCCCATCCCCACGATCCCTCCACAGCAAACCAAAATTCCCGCAGACGCAATATGAGAGAGGGTGTCTAGGCGATCTTGATAGGTGCGAGTTTTGATGATCTGAGGATAGTACTCAGGGGAGGTGTCAAGATTATGATTGTAAAAATCCAGCCCTGCGGATTTGAGATTTTTAGCTTGGTCAGGTGTCAGCATCCCCAAGGTCATACAGGTTTCCAGCCCTAAGGATTTCACGGCTTTGATCATTTCCATCAGATCTTCCATGGCTTTCTCGGGAATGGATTTCCAGGCGGCCCCCATGCAAAACCGCGTGGCACCTCGCGCTTTAGCCCAAAGTGCTGCCTGCAGGACACTTGAGAGGGGCTGGAGCTTCTGAGGCTTTAAACCCGTGTTGTAATGGGCGCTTTGGGGGCAGTAAGCGCAGTCTTCTGGACAGGCACCTGTTTTGATGCTGAGGAGCTCAGCGCATTCGATCTCACCCTTGGGGTGATGGGCTTGATGGCAGGTGTGCGCTTGATGCAGTAATGCCAACAAAGGGGTTTGAAACCCGTCTTGAATTTGAGACAGTGTGTTCATGGGGCTCCTTTTTTCTCTTAACACCTGATAGATTTTCCATGTATTTCGCCCCTCACCCTCGAAGCCTTTGGCTTCTCGACCTCTCCCTCAAGGGGAGAGGTGACTCAATGGTGAGTCTAAAAATCCTGTCCGGCATTAAGTTTTTTCGATAGATGCATAGACAGGATGAGCACTCTATGATATTTTTTAATAACAGTCAACTATTTTAAATTATTTGGTTTACTAATTTTTTAATTCTCCTCTCCCCTTTGCGGGAGAGGGCTAGGGAGAGGGGCCAGCATCTCAATATGAACCATGATATTTTTTGGAACCCCTGCTCGCGTCCGAAAGATTTCGAGCAGTTCCCCAGGCTTTCCATTCAGGCGGCTTCAGGGTCGTGGATCACGCTGACACAGGGCCATCGATTACTGGATGGCATTGCGAGTTGGTGGTGTAAGTCTTTGGGGCATGGACATCCTAGGTTGAAACACGCATTAGAGAAACAGATGGCGCGCTTTGAGCATGTGATCGGCGCGAACACCACCCATGAGATCATGGAGCAGTTCTGTGCAAAACTTTGTGCCAAAATGCCAGGGCTCTCCCATGTCGCCTTTGGGAGTGATGGGGCCTCGAGTGTGGAGATGGCGCTCAAGATGAGCCTGCATACCCGCAAGATCCTAGGCCAAACGCATAAAACACGGTTTCTGGCGCTTCAAAATGGCTATCATGGGGAAACCTCAGGGGCGCTCAGCGTGAGTGATCTGGGGCGATTTAAAGTGCCTTATACCCCCATGCTCTTTCCCAGCCTGATGCTCAAAAACATTCCCTATGTCAATGATCTGGATGACCCACTGGAAAAAGACTGTTCAGATCTTTGGAATACGCAGATCTTGCCGCAACTATTGCCCATCGCGTCTTTTCTCACAGCCATCATTTTAGAGCCTTTGGTGCAAGGCGCGGCAGGCATGAAAATCTACAGCGCGGATTTTTTAAGAAGAGTGGCTGGTTTTGCCAAAGCCCATGGGATTCACGTGATTGCAGATGAGATCATGACGGGGGTGTATCGAACGGGGCCATTTTTGGCATGTGAGCATGCAGGGGTTTTTCCTGATTTTGTGTGTCTCTCCAAGGGTTTGACCAGTGGCTGGCTACCCTTATCTGTGATGGTGACGTCCCCTGAGATCTATCAGATATTTTATGAGAAGTCTTTTGAAGATACGTTTTTGCATTCTCATACGTTTTCAGGCAATGCCCTGGCAGTGGCCTTGGGGCTTGAGGTTTTGACGATCTTTGAAGAAGAGCTCTGGCCGTGCAAGATCAAGCATCTCGAGCAGGATTTGAAAGATCAGATGGATCAGCTCAGCATAGGGTGCGCGGGGTCAGGTGTTCAGCTGAAAAATATCCGCGCGTTAGGCGCCATCGCCGCGTGCGAGATGGATCTGGGACGTGCCTGGACGCATCAAGACACCCTACGTTTTTCGCATCACGCCCTGCGCGAAGGGCTTTTGTTGCGCCCTTTAGGCAACACGCTCTACTGGGCTCCGCCTCTCAACATCACGCCTGATGAGGTCAAGATGTTAGGAGCGGGGACGGTGAGGGTGTTAGGAAAGTTTATGCCGGACTAGCTAACTGAAGCTGGCATCAGTTGATAGGACTTAGTAGATGCTGGTAGATGGCCACCCATTAAAATTTGATAGAACACCTGAGCCAGCTCTGGCTTTCCCGCTTCTGCTGCAATATTCTCTGCGATCATAACCTTACTTGGAAACCACCCGCCTGCATCAATCCCTGGCTCAAAGAGCTCACCGATTCTATTGAAGGTACCCACGGACAGCGCGAGTAGAACAGCTTTGAGCAAGACCAGCCAAAGATCTGTCGTGTAAGCAAGTCCTGTCAAGAGCGCGCTGGCCAGCCACGCACCGCCTGCTGGGGAGTTGACAGCATATTGTTTGGAAAGCGCGATCAAAAATTTGCCCCACTCCTCTCTGGATTCCAGCTTGCCTGCGCGCTTA
>JAHFRR010000112.1 GCA_023266165.1 Thiotrichales bacterium | reverse complement strand
AGAAGGCGTTGAGATGGTGATGCCAGGGGACAACGTCCAAATGACGATTGAACTGATCAACTCCATCGCGATGGAAGAAGGCTTACGCTTTGCCATCCGTGAAGGTGGCCGTACAGTCGGTGCAGGCGTCGTGGCGAAGATTCTGAAGTAATTGAGGCATTTCCCCCTCTCCCTAACCCTCTCCCACATAGGAGAGGGGAAAAGAGCAGCAAGGCGGAGTAAGGTGCAAAATCTCTAAAGGCCAGTAGTTCAATTGGTAGAGCAGCGGTCTCCAAAACCGCAAGTTGGGGGTTCGAGTCCCTCCTGGCCTGCCATTTCAAGCATTAAAAAATCCAGGATATGGTTTTCGTATCCTGGATTTTTTACACTATTTCGTTTACAATTCCATAGTTTTATATTATTTTAGGTCTTGAGAAAAAGGAGAATCAAGATGCTCACACTGCCCTGCTATCACCCGCATTATCAACTGACCTGGATTCAGCATGCGCATGTCCCCCCTTTTTTTAAAATGCAACGCACAGCCATGCATCCAAAATCCCCCAGCGAGCCTATTGATGCAGAAGAATTTATCTTGATGCAAAACCTGCTCCTGGCATTACTTCGCAACCCGCGCTTCGAGAATTATTTTGGCCTGATAAGGTCTTATGCCCTCACGAAAACAAGAGCAGGCGATGCTCTAGAGTGTACGCCTTACCAGGTCAGGATTCAGGATGGCATCGTACAGGTTAATGTGTACAGTAAAATTATCAGAAACATAAGAACTTTCTTTGGCCCCAAACCCTTAAAAATGCTTCCTTCTTACCAAGACGCCCTGCATCATCTCCCCGTTCACTCACCTGCTGAGCAAAAGTTTGAGCGAAAAAGTCAGCTGGTTCAGACAGATCAAGCGATTACATGCCTAAGCACGCTTCTCAAGGATGGTACCTATTGGAAAAAACTGAAACAACATGGCATTGATGAGTTCAAAGAAGAGAGCTGCGCTTTCTGTAAAGATTCACACGCCCGTGTTGCAAAAAATCAAATCATATGGATGTTCACGCATTTCCTGCTTTTTGCATCTTATGCCCCCTATCCGGGCACAAAAGCACACTTTCTGCTGTCTCCCAAGCGCCATGTAGAAGACTGGAGAGACCTGACACCTACAGAGCAATCAGAGCTGGCACGCTTAATCACAATTGCGACAGGTGCTCTCCAGATGATCCATGGTCAAGAAACCCAAGCCATCTGGCAGGTGCAAACAGGCGTCAGTGCTGGACAGACAGTGCCACATACGCACATGCATATTCTCACTCCACCGAGCTTTGAGGGCTATGTCTATGACTTCCGGTCTCAGCTCAGAGTAGGGCCTTCCAAGATGCCTCATCCTACTCAACTGACTCCTACTCAACTGAAGCCGATCATTGCATTTTGGCAAGCAGCCTGCGCCCAACAGCCTGAAGCTTCAAGACCGCTTCGCAGCCCTCCTTCTGCTCCCCTTGTCTTCAGACTCTACACTCAGATTAACCCTAACCCTCTTTTTTTAACTCCAGCGCCCTTTGATACAACAGGTTCCGCCCATACCCCGTGAGCTTTTCAGCAATTTGCACCGCTGTCTTCTGCGGTAAACTTTCTTGTAGGGTTTTTAGAAGTAAGTCTATTTTCAGTGTCACGTGTTCCGTATCTTGAGTATCCAGGCAGCCCTCTATCATCAGCACGAACTCCCCACGATATCGGCGCTCATCTTCAGACAACCACGCCAAAACCTCTGCACACGTCCCCCCCAAAACCCCCTCATGGATTTTGGTCAGCTCTTTCGCCAAAACCAATTGCCGTGTGGGCTCGAAGACTTTTTGAATACTCAGGAGCACATCGTGCAGACGATGCGGGGCTTCATAAAAAATCAGCGTACAAGGGTGGTCACGCAAAGATTTTAAGACTGCTTCACGCGCTGTGCTCTTTGCGGGTAAAAACCCATGAAAATAAAAACGCTCGGTTGAAAGCCCTGAAACAGAAAGCCCTGCAATCAAGGCACATGGCCCTGGAAGGGTGTGGATATTTGAAAATCCAGCTTCTCGTAGCCGCCTGACCAACACAGCGCCAGGATCGCTGATCAAAGGCGTCCCCGCATCACTGATCTGGGCGAGAGACTCTCCAGATCTGAGCTTTTCTGCAATCATCTCACAACGCGCATGCTCATTATGGCTGTGAAGGCTCATCAAGGGTGTTAAGATCCCGTAGTGATCTAATAAAATTTTGGCATGACGGGTATCTTCTGCAAAGATCATCGTCACAGACTTCAAGCATTCCAAGGCTCTGAGGGTGATATCTTTTAAATTTCCAATGGGGGTTGATACAATATAAAATGTAGACATCAAGATCTCTTTTCAGTATAATCGTTTATAAATCAGTTTAAATGGATTCAACTGACTCCACTCTGAAAGCACTTTACCATAAACCCACCTACACAGAGAGCCTCTTATGCTAAGCAGACTTCGAGGGCAAGCCGCTGAACAGCGCGCAGGGCTCTATCTCAAAAGCCAGGGCATCACCCTGCTCTATCATAACTTCAAAACACCACGAGGCGAGATTGATCTGATTGGGCAGGAGGGCAGCACCCTGATATTCTTTGAAATCAAATACAGAGCCAATACCCGATTTGGCGCTCCACAAGAGATGCTCAAAGCCCCGCAAATCCAGAGAATCCGAAAAACAGCACTCTACTTTATTTTACAAAACCCCAGATTTCAAAACGCCCCCTGCCGCTTTGATTTACTGGCTTTTACACCCAAAAGCCCCATTGAATGGTTGAAGGATGCGTTCTAACACGTTACACTGCCTTCTCTGTTTTTTGGATTGATCTTATTGAAAATCGTGTGAGAACCCTATGCCCAGTCACGTGAACCATTATTTTGGAGAGGCGATCCAGCTTCAAATCCAGATCGCAGACCAGCTGGCGCTGCGTATCTCTGAGGCGGCCGATCAGCTCTCTGATGTTTTAACGCAAGATGGGAGGATTTTCCTGATCTCAGACCCCAGCACTCAGCATATCCTACAACATGTGGCTGAAACGCGCTTGCTACGCAAAGACCAGCCACTCCCAACGCTCCCCTTCATCCCCCTCCCCCAATTCACAGCCCCTGCGCTCTTAAAGTCTCTGGGCCAGACGGGAGACCTCCTCCTGATCGTACAAGCCACGTCTGAATTTGGGTCCCTTTCACAAACCCTCCAGATTGCACGAGATCTCCTGCTCCCTATCATCGCCCTCACAGGACAGACTTCTCGTCTCCTGAGCGAGCATTTGCGCCCTGAAGACCTAGAAATCTGCATTCCCACCTCCCACAGCGCGCAGTTGCACAGCACCCAGCTGATGGTCTTACAATGTCTGTGTCAACAGATCGACCATAAACTCTTTGGAGCCTTGCCCTCAGACCCTTTATAATCCCTATTGTCTATAAACCATTTTTTATAAACTATTTTTTTAAATTATTTTTTAAATTATTTTGAACAGGACCTCTTGATGACTTCACGAAATACACGCTTTGAGACTGCAGGATTGGATTTTTCACAAACTGAGATGCAGGTCTATTTGCAAAAAATATATTTAAGAGAAGGCTTGAATTCTGTTTTAAAAGCTTTGTATTACTGGTCTTATAAGGTCGGCTATTTGACGGATTCTAAGCTTCATGACAATCAGCATTTTGAGTATTTTTCAAAAAACTATGATATTTTTTTTAAAACTCAAATTAATATCGCACGCAGCAACTATACCCCAAAACCCTTGTCAGGCCTGAATATTCCGACGCTGCACTGCCCCATCTGTTTTGAAAATATAGGTATCCCTGGCAAAGAAGACTTGCGTGTCTTTGAGTTCCCTTTAAACCCTATCCAACCTCATCGAGATTTTTTTATCCAGCTGACGCCCTTTCCCTTGTTTCCCTTTCATTTTGTGCTGATTTCCAAAGACCCTACCCCAATGATCATGTCAGGGCAAAGCATTCAAGATCTGGCCGATTTTATCCAGCAAGCCCCTGGATTTGTGGGATGTTCTAACAGCGATGTGGAATGGGCAGGGGCCTCTGTCCTGGTGCATCATCACTATCAAGTGATTTTGGATCTAAAGCTTCCCATCATGGATGCGCAGATTATTCCTGAATTCTCAGCAGAGCATAGGGGGGTTTCCTTCGGGTTATTGCACTTCCCCATCACCTGCTGCAAGCTTGAAAGTCAAGATCTTTCAGAGCTGATTACCTTAGGAGGCCAGATCATCCAAGACTGGAAAGCCCAAGAT
The DNA here is from genome assembly GCA_023266165.1 of Thiotrichales bacterium. Classification (GTDB taxonomy): domain Bacteria; phylum Pseudomonadota; class Gammaproteobacteria; order Francisellales; family CACEW01; genus JAHFRR01. The sequence goes on along the minus strand of JAHFRR010000112.1, from coordinate 273 downwards.
CCAGGGCGCAATACGTGTAACTTGATTTTACAACAACAGCACGGCACCTGGAAGCTGTTTATTATTTTTAGAAACCCTGACTTTAGAACGCCCCCTGAACTCACGGTTATTAAGAGTGAAGGCATTGGCATTATTGAGGTTGCAGGCGAGGGCATCTATCCTGTCCCCAAAGGGGAACATGCGACAGCCTTGTGGGATCAGATCGAACATCGAGGGCTAGAGGTTATTTTGGGGATTATTCAAGGCAATAACCCGATCCCCCCCAAAAACCAT
>JAHFRR010000111.1 GCA_023266165.1 Thiotrichales bacterium | reverse complement strand
AGGGCCTGTGATCGTGATGACCACCACCCTCGTTGCCGTCTTCGCACCTATCGCTCTGGTTGGAGGTTTGACGGGGGCGTTGTTTATTGAGTTCGCAACGACGCTTGCGCTCACGGTGGTCATCTCAGGGGTTGTCGCCTTGACCCTCTCCCCTATGGTCTGCTCCAAAGTCATCACGCCCGCCATGCTGCACAGCCCACTCGTTCAGCGTATTGATAAAATTTTTGAAGGCCTGAAGCGTTTTTATCAAGCCAGACTCCATGCGGTTTTGAACTACCGCTCGATTGTCGTCTTTGTCGGGGTTCTGGTACTCTTGATGTGCGGTATTATGGTCATGCTCTCGCCCTCAGAGCTTGCGCCTACAGAAGATGAAAGCTTTATTATGCTGCTCGCCTTTGGGCCTGATTCTGCCAACTTAAATTATTTGAAACAATATAATGCGCCCATTGAAAATATGTTGCAGGCTTTACCTGGCGTTCAAGGGTCTTTCCAAATTGACGGCTATCCGTTTTCAACAGGCATCATGGGCGGGGTGATTTTTAAAGAATGGTCACAGCGAGATTTCACGCAAATGCAGGTTTACCCCAAAGTAAACAAAGCCGCAAGCAAACTCCCTGGCATGCAGGCCTTAGCGGTACAGATGCCTTCTCTCCCAGGTGTTGCTCAGGGCGCTCCTATCCAATTTATTATCAGTACGACAGGAGACTATCCAGAACTCTATAAAGTCTCTCAGCAATTTATTCAAGCCGCCCAAAAAACAGGGAAGTTTGCGTATCTCTCGGCAGATCTCAAGTTCGATCAGCCTCAGCTGACCGTCAATATTGACAAGGCAAAAGCCGCAGATCTGGGGATCTCTATGTCAGATATCGCCAATGCGCTCAACACGCTCTTTGGCGGAAATCTCGTGAATTATTTCACGCTCTATGGCTATAGCTACCAAGTGATCCCCCAAGTACCTGACGATTGGCGTACGCGCAAGCAGGACATCGATCAAATTTATTTGCAAACTCAAAGCGGGCAACGCGTACCCCTCTCTTCTCTGGTGAAGTTCAGCATCTCAGGGCAACCTCCCAGTCTTTATCAATTTCAACAGCTGAACTCAACAACCCTGAGCATTGTTCCCATGATGCCCATGGGTCAAGCGATTCAGGTCTTACAAAATCTGGCAAACCAAATTCTACCAAAAGGCTTCACGTATAATTACACGGGCCAATCCAGACAATATGTCCAAGAGAGCGGAAAGCTGGGCATGACGTTCTTCTTGGCCATTATCATCATCTATCTGGTCTTAGCCGCCCAGTTTGAAAGCTTCAGAGATCCATTGATTATTTTGGTCAGCGTGCCTATGTCCATCTTTGGCGCCATGATTCCGATCTTCTTGGGCCATGCCACTTTAAATATTTATACGGAGATTGGCTTGATTACTTTGATTGGCTTGATCAGCAAGCACGGGATCTTGATGGTTGAGTTCGCCAATAAACAACAAGAATGGCACGGGCTCTCCAAACGCGAGGCCATTGAAAAAGCCGCTGCTATTCGTTTAAGACCTATCTTGATGACCACTTTTGCCATGGTCGTAGGCGTACTGCCCCTGGTCTTAGCGACCGGCGCTGGGGCTGTCAGCCGAAACAATGTGGGCGTGGTGATCGCCTGTGGTATGACGATTGGAACGCTCTTTACACTTTTTGTTGTCCCGACAGTCTATACTTTCTTAGCCCAAGACAGACAAGCTGTGATGGAAAAAAAAGCTAAAATCCAAATCATGCCGCCGGATACGGGGGAAGAGAGTCAGGAATAAATGATTAACATCAAACGTTTCAGTGTTTCAGGGTATAAATCTATTCGCGAGCTTAAAGACTTTGAGCTCAAGCCCCTCAACATCTTGATTGGCGCTAATGGGGCGGGGAAGAGTAACTTTATTCGGTTTTTTGGCTTTCTACGTGCTGTCGTAGAAAAACGCCTTAAATCTCATATTGTGATCGAGGAAGGTAATGCTGATGCGATTTTACATTTTGGACAAAAGACAACGAAACAGCTTGATGTAGATATCCAAATGATATTGAACGATTACGACAAAAAAAATCGCTATAAATTTAGCCTCGTCCCAACAACTGAGAACCTACTCTTTGCCAAAGAAATAACTGACTTTGACGGCATCCTCTATGCACCGACAACCAATGACTATGGCCAAGGCCATGAAGAAGCAAAAATTACTGAAAGCACCTCTCGTGTTTCGCAAGCAACGGCTGATTTTATTTTAAACCATGTTCAGGTATACCATCTCAATGAGATTAATAATAACATCAACATTAGCTGCGAACTGAATAATAACTTGGTGCTACTGAAAGATGCGAGCAACTTAGCTGCCTACCTCTCAAGGCTCGAGAAAGAATACGAGCACGAGTACGCTTTTATCGTCCAAACCATCCAAAGAATCGCTCCTTTCTTTAATCGTTTCGTGTTTCGCCCAGACACCTATAATCCCGATAAAACCCACCTTGAGTGGATTCACAACAATCTACCGGATACCCCTCTTAAAGGGCGCCAGTTATCTGATGGAACTTTAAGGTTCATCTGCCTTACAACCCTGCTTTTACAGCCCTTTGACTTGATGCCTGACTTACTCTTAATTGACGAGCCAGAACTAGGGCTCCATCCTTATGCCATTCATATTTTAGCTGCATTGATACAGCGCGCAGCCGAGCGTAAACAGGTGATCATCACCACCCAATCACCTGAACTTATCAATCATTTTTCTGCTGAAGATATCATTGTAGCAGAGCAAACAGAAGATGGCGCATCGACTTTTAAACGGCTCCAATCTGTTGAACTTAAAAAATGGCTTGAGAAATACTCCCTCAGTGAGCTCTGGGAAATGGATATGCTCGGGGGAAACCCTTGATGTCGATTGAGCTTTTTGTACTTTGTGAAGGCAAAACAGAGGTTGAATTTATTCGCCATGTGATCAAACCAGAGCTGGCACGATACAAGATCAATTGTTATGGGAAATCAGCACCCACCTCTCGCACCGCCAGCGGGGGCGCCCTTACCTGGGATCGCTGCCAAGACTATTTGAAAGACGTTATCACTGAAAATGATGCTCGCTTTGTCACAACACTCATTGACTTGTATGGCCTCCATAAAACAATGCCAGGCTACGATCAAGCCCAAAAGATTCCAGATGTATACAAGCGCCTGGAGTTTCTCGAAAAAGCGTTCGAGCACGAAGTTCTTGAGAAAGCGAAGTGCCGAAAAGGCCATTTTATTCCACATATTCAACCTTATGAATTCGAAGCGCTGCTTTTTTCAGATATTGAAAAGATCACTGGGAAAGATTTTGGCTGGTCTACTTCTAGGGTCAAACTGCAACTCGATGAGATTATGAGAGAATGTGAAGGGCATCCAGAACTCATCAACAACAGCTGGGAAACACGTCCATCTAAAAGGCTTAAGAGCGTACTTCAAGGCTATGATAAAGTCATCCATGGCTTCATCATCGCAAAATCCATCACTCTCCCCACCATCGAATCCAAATGCCCCCATTTTCAAGCCTGGATGAATCGTCTACGCGCCCTAAGCAAACAGGAACCCCAATGACCCCCACCCCTCTACACAAAACCCAGCGCTATTTGATCTGGACAGCTCCCGTTGTTGCGATCCTGGTATTGATTTGCTATCAATGGCTGGATAAGCCCCTTGCCATCTTTGCCCATCAATTGATGCCTGATGCCAGTGGCAGCGCTCTCTCAGAGCATTTAGCCTTGTTTCTGACGAATATTGTCTACTGCCTGTTTATCCCCATATTTATTATTTATTTTTTATTGCGTTTGGCCAAAAAGCCAGGTACCGCACTGCATTGCGCTGAACTGATCTGCATGACGGTACCCTTTACTTTTTTTATTAAAAATGCGCTTCAATTTTTCTTTGGACGAACCTCCCCTCGCTATGAAGGTTATAACTATCTCGTGTTTCAACACACACCAGCACTCTACCCCTTTCACTGGCTGGACAGCGCAGGCGGGTGCTTTCCGTCAGGGCATATGTCTTTGATGAGTGCCTTTGTGGTGGCATTCTGCCTGTATTACAAAAATCCGCTCTGGAAGCTTATTTGGGGCGCTCTCACGCTGATCTTGGGTGGCTTGCTGATTTTGCTGAACTATCATTTTTTAGGAGATTTGATCGCTGGATTTTATCTCGGATCCAGCATCAGCCTTGCGTTGTTTCTGCTGCAAAATTCTGCGCAATCTCACGGGCACGATCGCGACAGGCAATCATCGCTCTTTCCAAAATCTCGCTGAGCCCCTGTGCCTGCATAGACTTGATCGCTGCATCCGTCGTACCCTTTTTGGATGTGACCTCAGATCTCAAAGTTTGAAAAGACTTCTCACTGGCTTTCGCCAAAGCGCCTGCGCCATACAGGGTTTGACGGGCAAAAGACTCCACCAAGGCTTTGGGAAGCCCCATACTCTCGCCGACCTCTTGCATGATCTCGGCAAAGTAAAAATAAAACGCGGGCGCGCTCCCTGATAAAGCAATAATGCTATTGATATCCTCTTCTTGCTGCAACCATGCAAAAATACCCAATGCTTGCATTTGGGCCTCAACCCAGC
>JAHFRR010000110.1 GCA_023266165.1 Thiotrichales bacterium | reverse complement strand
CACGATCAAAGCGGCCAAAAAGATGGTCGAGCGCGAAGAGGGTGTGGTGTGGGATATTCTGGAAGAAGTCATTCGTGAACATCCCGTATTGCTCAACCGCGCACCGACGCTGCATCGCCTTGGCATTCAGGCGTTTGAGCCTGTTTTGATTGAAGGGAAAGCGATTCAGCTGCATCCTTTGGTGTGTGTGGCCTATAACGCGGACTTTGATGGTGACCAGATGGCCGTTCACGTGCCATTGACCCTCGAAGCCCAGTTAGAAGCTCGTGCGTTGATGATGTCCACCAATAATATTTTACACCCTGCAAACGGTGAACCCATTATCTGTCCGACCCATGATATTGTGCTTGGGTTGTATTACATGTCGCGTGAAAATGCTGGGGCAAAAGGCGAAGGCATGTTCTTTTCTGACTATCAGGAAGTCAAGCGAGCTTATGATTCTCAGCAAGTCGACATGCATGCTAAAATCAAATTACGCTTGACCCATGGCGTTTTGGGTGAAGATGGCGAGATCCATCGCGTGACCAAGCGCTATGATACCACCGTAGGTCGTGCACTTTTATGTGAGATTCTGCCAGAAGGCTTGCCCTTTGATGAGATCAACAAGATCTTGACTAAGAAAGTGATTGGAAAGCTTGTCGATACTTGCTATCGTAAGTTGGGAATTAAACCCACAGTGATTTTTGCAGATCAAGTGATGTATATGGGTTTCCGATACTCCACCAAATCTGGTATCTCCATTGGCATCAATGACCTGGTGATTCCTGCTGAAAAAGCAAAGTTGATTCATGATGCCGAGACGCAGATCAAAGAAATTGGCAATCAATTTGCCAGTGGTTTGCTGACCCAGGGCGAGCGATATAACAAAGCCATTGATATCTGGTCTCGTACCAATGATCAGGTCTCTAAAGCCATGATGCAGGCCATTGGGAAAGAAACTGTGCTGGATTCCAAAGGCAATAAAGTAGAACAGCCCTCTTTCAACTCGGTGTATATGATGGCAGATTCCGGTGCTCGGGGCTCGCCTGCGCAGATTCGTCAGTTGGCGGGAATGCGGGGTTTGATGACCAAGCCGGACGGTAGCATCATTGAAACGCCGATTGTTGCGAACTTCCGTGAGGGATTGAACGTCTCTGAATACTTTACCTCAACCCACGGTGCGCGTAAGGGTCTGGCAGATACGGCGTTGAAAACGGCGAACTCGGGATATCTCACGCGTCGTTTGGTGGATGTGGCCCAAGATCTGGTGATCACAGAAGTCGATTGTGGGACTGAACGAGGCTTAAGTATTGGGGCTTTGATTGAAGGGGGCGATGTGATTGTTGCCCTTCGAGACCGTGTGCTGGGCCGTGTGTTGGCGCAAGATGCGCTGGCGTTGTCTGGCGATGATGTGATTGTCCCTGCAGGGACCTTACTGGATGAGCATGCGATCGCAGCGCTTGAGAAAGCAGGGATTGACTGGGTTCAAGTGCGTTCACCGATTACCTGCGAGACACGTCGCGGGGTGTGTGCCAATTGCTATGGACGAGATCTTTCTCGCGGCCATCGCGTCAATATGGGCGAAGCGGTGGGTGTCATCGCGGCGCAGTCCATTGGGGAGCCTGGAACACAGCTCACCATGCGGACGTTCCATATTGGGGGGGCGGCATCGGGTATGGCTTCGAACAACAACGTTCAAGTCAAAAACGATGGTAATATTAAGTTTCATAACATGAAGACTGTCCAAAACAGCCAAGGGCATTTGGTCGTTGTCTCACGTTCAGGGGAATTGGTGGTTGTAGATACCCATGGTCGTGACCGTGAGCGCTACAAGCTGCCGTATGGCGCGGAGATTCCTGTCAAAGAAGGTGGGAAGGTCAAGGCGGGTCAGGTTGTTGCAACCTGGGATCCGCATACCCATCCGATCGTGACAGAAGTCACGGGTCGTGTGAAGTTTATCGATATGATCGATGGACTCACCATGAAGCGTCAAACCGATGAGCTGACAGGGGTCACCAGTGTGGTGATCATGAGCGCGAAACAAAGCTCAGGGGCGCGTCGTGAGTTGAAGCCCATGTTGAAGCTGGTAGATGCGAAGGGCAATGACTTGCAGTTCCCCAACACCAGCGTCACAGCCAGTTACTTCTTGCCCGTGGATGCCATCATTTCTGTGGAGGAAGGGGCTCAGGTTCATGTGGGAGAAGTCTTGGCACGGATTCCTCAAGAAGGTTCTAAGAACAAAGATATCACCGGAGGTCTTCCTCGGGTTGCAGATTTGTTTGAGGCGCGCAAACCTAAAGAATACGCCGTATTGGCCGAACAAAGTGGGATTGTAAGCTTCGGTAAAGAGACCAAGGGCAAGCGCCGTTTGATCATCAGTCCAGAAGGTCAAGAGCCGATGGAACTGTTGATCCCCAAATGGCGTCACATCAACGTCTTTGAAGGCGAGCATGTCGAGAAAGGCGAGATCATTTGCGATGGCCCATTGAATCCGCATGATATCCTGCGTTTGCAAGGGGTTGAGCCGTTGGCGCATTACCTGGTGAATGAGATCCAAGATGTCTATCGTCTGCAAGGCGTGAAGATTGATGATAAGCATATTGAAGTCATCATCCGTCAAATGCTGCGCCGCGTAGAGATCCGTGCCCCTGGGGATAGTAAATTCCTGATGGGTGAGCAAGTGGATGTCACACGTGTTCTTGAAGCCAATGATATCTTGAAGCGTGAGGAGAAAATGCCTGCGATATTTGAGCCGATGTTATTCGGGATCACCAAGGCCTCGCTCTCAACCGATTCGTTTATCTCTGCGGCGTCCTTCCAAGAGACTACGCGTGTCTTGACGGAAGCGGCAGTGAGTGGACGTATTGATAACTTGTTTGGCTTGAAGGAGAACGTGACCTTGGGCCGCTTGATTCCTGCAGGAACGGGGATGGCAGATCGTTTGGCGCAGGATAAGCGTCAATTGATGCTGGCTGAGAATCCTGGGCAAAACCAAGGGCCGTCCGTGGAAGACATTGAGCATGCGCTCTCTGCGGCGCTTAAGGCGGACACAGAGGCTCGCCGGAGTCAAGATGATTTTTCGGGGGCGTAACTAGGTTTCGAGGGAGAGGGGTATGTTCTTATATCGCATTCTAAGACCGCTCCTCTTCGCTCTCCCTCCCGAACTCGCCCATTCCCTAACCCTCAAAAGCCTGGCGTGCCTCACACGTCTTGGGTTTTCAGTTCGTGTTCCATCTGATCCTATCGTTTTGGCAGGTCTCACGTTTCCCAATCGAGTTGGGCTGGCAGCAGGGTTGGATAAAAACGGCCAATACCTGAGAGCCCTAGAGGCGCTTGGTTTTGGCTTTATTGAAGTAGGCACCATCACCCCCAAACCTCAAATTGGCAACCCCAAACCTCGCTTGTTTCGAAGCCTCAAGCATCACGCGCTTTTAAACCGCATGGGCTTTAATAATCAAGGGGTCGATGCCCTGGTGGCACGTTTAAAGCATCAACGTGAAACCCACACGTTTTCCTGTCTGATCGGCGTCAATATTGGTAAAAACGCAGATACACCTTTAGATCAGGCGCTTCAAGATTACCAAATTTGCTTTGAGCGCGTGTATCCTTACGCAGACTACATCACCCTGAATATCTCATCGCCCAATACCCAGGGCTTGCAATCTCTGCAAGCGGTGGCCATTTTAGAGGGGTTTTTGAAGTCTCTGGTCAGCTTGCGAGATCAGTACGAGAAATTCGTGCCCCTCTTTGTCAAAATCGCCCCAGATCTTGAGCCTCAAGAGATTCAGGATATGGCGCACTGTATCTGCCAGTCGGGGATTGATGGGGTGATTGCAACCAATACCACACAAAGCCGTGAGGGAGATATTCCAGAGCTGTGGAAAAGAGAGAAGGGGGGCATCAGCGGCGCCCCTCTCTTGCCCTCTTCCGCTCAGGCGTTGAAAACCTTGTGTGCGGCCCTCCCGCAGGGCTTCCCTGTGATCGCCGTGGGAGGGATCTCTTGTGCGCAGGATGCGATAGAGAAGCGAGAGGCAGGTGCCTCCCTGATCCAGCTCTATACAGGCTTGGTGTTTCAGGGGGTTGGCTTGATTGCTCAGATTGGGCGAGCGTTCAGGGTTTTACCTTTGAGCCCTCAGCCTCTGGACAGATCCCCGAGTTCCAGGTAAATTGGCGAGCATGAAGATCACGGGGTTAAGATAGGATTTGAGATGATCACGCGTTATATTTTACGGCTGTGCAAGCTCAGTGTTGTCTGGATTCGCTATGATTTGGATGAAATCGTTTTAGATTTACCGTGGTTGACCCCCGTGCGATTTTTTAAGTGGTTGAACCCTTTGCGCTGGTTCCGGGTCAATAAAATTCCGCGCGGCGAGCGTTTGTGTCAGGCGCTAGAAGCTCTGGGGCCGATTTACGTCAAGTGCGGGCAGCTGTTATCCACGCGACGAGATATTCTGCCACAGGATATTGCTGAAGCATTTGCAAAGCTGCAGGATCAGGTAAAGCCCTTTCCTGGAGAGGCTGCAAAAAAAATGGTGGAGGCAGCGCTGAATCGGCCTGTCGAGGATGCTTTTTTGGAATTTAATATGCAGCCTTTGGCCTCAGCCTCCATAGCTCAAGTCCATCGTGCGGTTTTAAAGACGGGGGAGCCTGTTGTGATTAAAGTCCTGCGACCCCATATCTCCCATA
>JAHFRR010000109.1 GCA_023266165.1 Thiotrichales bacterium | reverse complement strand
TGCCCTGAATGACCATCTGGAACGCTTTCGTAACAATCTGGCCGCGATCAGATTGCCTTTGTTTTTAAGCAATGCGGAATTTTCCGAGATTTTCAAAACCTTGATCCAGAGCCTGAATACGCCTTATCAATCTATTTACCTTCAAGTCACTCGAGGCGCAATGGCCAAACGCCATCATGTCATTCCAGAAAGTTGTACACCGACTCTCCTCGCTTTTGTCAATCCTTGGCAACCTCGAGACTACCTGCAGGGTAGCCTTCAAAAAGCATATACCGCACAGGATATTCGCTGGGGGAAATCGCTGAAAAGCAATTCTCTTTTGCCCAATATTTTATTGCGTGATGAGGCCGCGCGCTTAGGGGGCGAGGATACGATTTTAATCGATGACCTGGGCAATCTAACAGAAGCGACTTCTGCCAATGTTTTTATCGTCAAAGAAGGGCATATCAAGACCCCATTGTTAAACGACAGGATCCAAGGAGGCGTGACACGCAAACAAACGTTACTCACTTGCTTAGAGGCTGATATGCCCGTTCTAGAAACCCAAATTTCTGAAAAAGAGCTATTAGACGCTGACGAGATCTGGTTAACCAGCGCCTTGCGCGAGATTCTCCCCATCACCCATCTCAACGACAAAGCCGTTGGCACTGGAAAGCCAGGGCTGACCTGGCATCAGGTGCACGCCGTCTGGGGGGCACGTGTTCGCGAGAAAACGCAGCTATCCCTTGCTTAATAGATTGAATGGTTATCATGTACAATATCAGGAGTATCACGATGAAAAAACGCATACTTGCAACGCTCTCCCTAGTGGCGATATTGCTTTCTCAAGCATCAGCTGTCACAGCACAGACCGGTATATTTTTGACAGGCGGCGCAGGCTTTGGGCTGGTCAGTGCGCCTGTGCAAAACACACCTCTCTATGCAGCAAGCACTTTTGCCTCAAGCTACTCCTACAGTAACTTAGGTGCGGCGTTTAATGGGGGCGTTGGGTACCAACAGGCGCTCACACAAAACTTTTCCATCGGCATCGAGGCGGGCTATAACCAATTAGGCAGTGCAAGCGCCAATGTTGACGGTGGGCTCGACCCTCTGTCTTTCGATATCAAAAACACCGCATGGCAAGTGCTGGGCAATCTCACCTATCTCTGGAACAGCGGCTGGAATGTCTTTGTCAATGCCGGTAGCGCGCACGTCACGCAAAAAATCACGGGGAGCCTGGGGAGTCTATCGGGTTCAAGCAGCCTCTCACAGACTGAATTTGCAGGCGGGCTGGGCGTAGGGTATCAATTCTCTAGAAATCTCGGCGTCAATGCTGCTTGGTTGCATGTCTCCGGCGCCAATAACAGTGACCTTACCAGCGTGAACCTGAACAAAGTCAGCGCCAGTGATACGTACACTGCAAACTTAGTCTATACCTTTCCCCTGTACTACTGACCTGTACTACTGAGATGTACACTATCAAGGCCTCTAGGCCTGCTCCCTGGGAAACTGATTGCGATTGCAATGCAGATACCATCCACTCACCACAGCTCTGACCAGGGTTGCAAGCGGTATTGCAAAAAACAAGCCCCAGAATCCCCAGATCCCGCCGAAAAATAAAATCGCAATCACAATGGCGACGGGATGAAGATCCACAGCTTCTGAAAATAAGAGCGGCACTAAAATATTGCCATCAATGGCTTGGATGATCAGATACACCAGGAACATATAGAGAAAATCAGGCGAGGCACCCCACTGCAATAATCCAATCGCTGCCACAGGGATGGTCACAATCACCATGCCGATATAGGGAATAAAGACGGACACTCCGACAAAGAAAGCCAGAAGCGGCGCGTACCGCAAGCCAAAAATCATAAAGCCCATATACGTGACCACCCCGACAATGATCATCTCAAAAACTTTACCGCGTAAGTATTTCCCGAGCTGTTGCTTCATCTCCACAAAAATCTGATCCGTCAATCCACGTTCTTTGGGCATCAATCCACTGCCCCAGGTCAGTAACTTGTTTTTATCTTTCAAAAAGAAAAACACCAGCAGCGGCACCAAGAAAATATACACCATTCCTGTGACCAACCCAGACAAGGACGATTGTGACACCGACAGCATCCAGCCGCTCAAATTCACAAGCTTACTGGCATTGAGCTGAATGGCTGTGCCTATGTCATTCATCATGCCCACGGGGAAAAGACCTGGGAAACGTTTCGGGAGCGTGATCAGCAACGCCTGGAATTGTGTCAACAGCATGGGCAGCTGATGGGTAAGCTCAATCAATTGGTTAGAGACCACGGGTAATAGGCACAACACCAAGGCGACCACCCCCAAGATAAAAACCAGATACACCAAGAGATAGCTCAGCGTTCGCGGGAGCTTTAAAACACGGTTCAACACTGTAATCACGCCATCTAGCACATAAGCAATCCCCAACGCCACCAAGACAGGCGCAAAGATCTCATGGAGAAACAAAACGACCCCAAAAGAAACCAACAACACGGCCAATAAGATTAACGCCTCAGCGTCCCCAAAATACCGATCGAACCATGATTTAATAAATCCAAACATGAGAACGTCCTTTTTGATTTGACTCGCGCCCAGTGTACTCTTTTTTTTAAAAAAATCATCAGGTGTGACAGTGTGACAGCGCTCTAGTGCGTATGATACTTTGCGTATGATAACTCAAGCAAGACGATGCAATCTTTGCTAGAATAGCGCTACCTACTCTTTCTCAAGATAAAATTGCATCCCATGAAAAAAAGCTTCCCCAAACTCAGTCTATTTTCGATCTTGATGCTTGGCTGTGGATTGGCGTTCACCCAGGTTCATTATCGAGAGATCCCCATGGATGCTCTGCCTGGCTGGAACCAAGACCATCAAAGCCAAGCGATCACGGCCATGCAAACCTCCTGTCAAACCAATATCAAACGACGCGCCTTGTTTTCAAGATTTGATGCCCGTGCCTCAAATGCGTGGCAGCAGGCCTGCCAGGCTTTATTGAGGCTCCCCCCTCACAGCTCTGATGTCTATGTTCGCCAAGTGTTAGAGCACTATTTTAACGCCTATGAAATTGAGACCGACCCCCATCAAACTGGGCTGTTTACAGGGTACTATGAGCCCACCTTGCAAGGCAGCTTGATTCCCACAGATTATTATAATGTTCCAATCTATGGCCTCCCTCGAGGCTATGGCAAACGGGTGATTGACGGGCGTTGGCAACAGGTTTTTGATGATCAAGGGGTGATGCGCCCCATCCCCTCACGCGCAATCATCAGCGATGGCCCTGCCTTGCCCGACACACCAGTGCTCGCATGGGTTCATAGCAAGATCGAACGATTTTTCTTGGATATCCAGGGCTCGGGAGAGGTCGATCTCTCCAACGGGAATCGTATGTTGGTGGGCTATGCAGGGCAAAACGGCCAGCCGTATTACCCCATCGGACGCTATCTGGTACAGATCGGCGCACTGACTCCTCACAATATCTCGCTTCAAACCATTCAAGAATGGCTTCAGAGCAATCCAGATCAGGCGGATCGAGTGATGAATCTCAACCCTGCCTTTGTTTTTTTCAGAGTACTCCAGGAGCAAAACCCTATCGGTGCTGAAGGCGTGCCTCTCTCACCCAGTCGATCCATTGCCATTGATCCCGATTACTATCGCTATAGCACCCTCTTCTGGATCAGTACCTCATGGCCTGATGTCCATGATGGCGAGATCACCCCTGGCAAACCCTTGAACCGCCTGATGGTCGCGCAAGATACGGGGGGCGCGATCGAAGGCCCTATTCGCGCGGATATCTTCTGGGGCAGCGGTGAGCGGGCTAAGTGGCTGGCTGGACATATGCAGTTTCCAGGCCAGATGTGGATTCTATGGCCGAAGGGGATTTGGCCTTAGACTTATTTTTTGGGGGGCTAGGCATGACAACAAACACCCTCGCCTTGCGTAGATCTCTGCGCACCCAACGCCAAGCGCTCTCGCTTACTCAGCAAACGCGCGCCAGCCAGATGTGTATTGAGGCGCTTAAAAAATTTATTTTAACACATCAACCCACTGTCAAAAATATTGCGCTATATTATCCCATCCAGGGAGAGATCGATCTATTAGGACTTCCAAAGCTTATCGCGCAAAACTTCCCCTCGAAAATCAATTTTTTCTTGCCCGTGCTCAATCATCCTAAAGAGCCTCTCAGCTTTGGTCGATATGAATCTTTAAAAGATTTAAAACGAAATCGCCTAGGGATTTTAGAGCCAGAGACCTCACCCCTCACCCCTCAGCAACTGGATTTCGTGTGTGTCCCCCTGGTGGCCTTTGACGCAGAGAGGCATCGTGTGGGTATGGGAGGCGGGTATTACGACCGAACGTTCGCATTTCGCGCCCAGAGTGCCTCCACGCCGTTTTTAATGGGAATTGGGTATGCGTTCCAAGAGATCCCCGTCTTCACACCAAACCCGTGGGATATTACCATGGATGGGATCCTCACAGAGCGAGGGTTATATGGGTCTATGTCGTTTTGAGTGGGTAATGCAAAAAAGCAAATATCGCTTGCATAGCATTTTTTGTCCCCTCTCCCCTTGCGCTACGGCATGCACACATCTTTCTAACCTATTCACTTGGCAGGGCTTTCTTATTCCCTCCTCCCTTGCGGAGGAGGGCTAGGGTGGAGGGTGCAGTTTGAAAAAGCCTTCAGAAGCAAA
>JAHFRR010000108.1 GCA_023266165.1 Thiotrichales bacterium | reverse complement strand
GTGCTTCTGCGCCATCACTTTCGTGATCGCCGCCGTCAGCGTCGTCTTACCATGATCCACGTGACCAATCGTTCCCACGTTCACGTGAGGCTTGGTGCGTTCAAATTTTTCTTTTGACATGTTATCTTACCCTCTTATCTTCACTCAAACTAAAACCCAAAATCTAAATCTATCTTAAGATGCATTACGCTTTTTAATAATCTCTTCAGAAACATTATTAGGCACTTCAGAGTATTTCTCAAATTCCATCGCATAGCTCGCGCGACCTTGGCTCATGGAGCGCACATCCGTGGCATACCCAAACATCTCTGCCAAAGGCACGTTGGCACGAACGATACGACCTGACGGCCCCTCCTCCATTCCCAAAATAATCCCACGACGACGGTTAAGATCTCCAATGACATCCCCCATATTCTCTTCTGGAGTCACGACTTCGACCTTCATAACAGGTTCTAGCAAGACAGGACGCGCCTTACGAGCACCTTCTTTGAAGCCGATAGAGCCTGCAATCTTAAAGGCCATCTCGCTGGAATCCACATCATGGTAGGATCCATCAAACAGGGTGACTTTGACATCAATCACGGGATACCCTGCAATCACACCGTTTTGCAGCTGCTCTTGCACACCCTTACCCACCGCAGGGATAAACTCTTTCGGAATCACACCGCCTACAATCGCATTGACAAATTCGTAGCCCTTACCTGGCTCCGAAGGCTCGATCTTCAAGAAGACGTGCCCATACTGCCCGCGACCCCCTGACTGACGCACAAACTTGGACTCGTGCTCCACAGTACCGCGAATCGTCTCACGATAGGCCACCTGAGGTGCGCCGACATTGGCTTCGACTTTAAACTCTCGCCTCATGCGATCCACAATAATTTCCAGATGCAGCTCACCCATCCCAGCAATAATAGTCTGGCTGGTCTCTTCATCCGTAAACATCCGGAACGAAGGATCTTCTTTGGCAAGACGACCCAGCGCAACAATCATTTTTTCTTGATCTGCCTTGGTCTTAGGCTCGACGGCCACGGAAATCACAGGCTCAGGAAAATCCATCCGCTCCAGCGTGATGATATGATCTTCATTACACAAGGTATCCCCGGTGGTCACATCTTTCAAGCCAATCGCTGCCGCGATATCACCAGCATACACTTCTTTGATCTCATCGCGCTTGTTGGCGTGCATCTGAACCAATCGCCCCACACGCTCTTTCTTGCCCTTCACAGGGTTGTACACAGCATCACCCGATTTCAAAACACCTGAATATACCCTAAAATACGTTAAGTTCCCCACGAAAGGGTCTGTCGCAATTTTAAAAGCCAATGCTGCAAAAGGCTCGCTGTCTGAGGCTTTGCGATGCGCCGGTGTTTCGCCATCTTCCAAAACACCCTCAATGGGCTTGACTTCATCAGGCGCTGGCAGATACTCAATCACACCATCCAGCATGGCCTGAACGCCTTTGTTTTTAAAGGCTGAGCCACACAAAGCCACCACGATTTCAGAGGCCAAAGAACGCTTACGCAGACCTTGACGAATCTCATCTTCACTCAGATCGATCTGGTTCAGATACTTGTCCATCAGCTCTTCGCTGGACTCTGCCGCAGCTTCAATCATTTTTTCACGCCAGTGCTGGGCGTCTTTCAACAGAGCTCCAGGCACTTCTTTCAAGACAAAGGTAATCCCATTGTCTGCTTCACTCCAGTAGATCGCCTTCATGCGAATCAGATCGACAACACCTTCAAAATTTTCTTCCGCGCCAATAGGCAGCTGGACAGGAACAGGGTTTGCTCGCAAACGAGTTTTGACTTGATCCACAACACGTAAGAAATTTGCGCCTGCGCGATCCATCTTGTTTACAAAGACAATCCTAGGCACGCCGTATTTATTTGCTTGACGCCAAACCGTCTCAGACTGGGGTTCAACCCCTGCTGTGGCACAAAACACCACAACAGCGCCATCTAATACCCGCAAAGAACGCTCCACTTCAATCGTGAAATCCACATGTCCTGGCGTATCAATGATATTAAAGCGATACTCTGGATATTGCCCTGACATGCCCTTCCATTTGACGGTGGTCGCTGCGGACGTAATCGTAATTCCACGCTCTTGCTCTTGCTCCATCCAATCCATGGTGGCTGCGCCATCATGCACTTCGCCAATCTTGTGAACGTTTCCCGTGTAAAACAAGACACGTTCCGTGGTCGTGGTCTTTCCTGCATCCACGTGCGCACAGATCCCAAAGTTACGGTAGCGATTAAGCTGCGTCTGTCGAGCCACAATAATTCTCCAAATATCTCTCAATTACCAACGGTAGTGTGCAAACGCTTTGTTGGCCTCAGCCATACGGTGCGTGTCTTCACGCTTCTTCACGGCAGTTCCACGACCTTCCATCGCTTCCAAAATTTCTCCCGCCAAACGCTGCCCCATCGTTTTTTCACGACGAGCACGTGCCGCATCAATCAACCAACGCATAGACAGCGTTTGGCTACGACTGGGTCGAACTTCAACAGGCACCTGGAACGTTGCGCCTCCTACACGGCGAGAACGCACCTCAACCAGCGGGGCAATCTTGCCCAGCACTTCTTCAAAAACATGCAAAGCATCACGCCCTTTGGCTTTCTCTTTTACGTGATCCAGCGCACTGTAGACAATCTCTTCGGCAACCGATTTCTTGCCACTTAACATGACGTGGTTAATAAATTTCGCAAGCCTTTCACTTCCATAGACGGGATCCGGCAAAATTTTTCGCTTTGCGACGACTCTTCTTCTTGGCATATTCTCTCAACCTAATCTAGTTATTAAAAGTTTATCTCTATGACTTTGGACGCTTTGCGCCGTATTTAGAACGCGCTTGTCGACGTTTCGCAACCCCTGCAGCATCCAGGCTCCCGCGAACCGTATGATAGCGTACCCCAGGCAAATCTTTTACCCGACCGCCTCGAATCAACACCACCGAGTGCTCTTGTAGGTTATGACCCTCTCCTCCAATGTAGCTCGTGACCTCAAAGCCATTGGTCAAACGGACACGACACACTTTCCGCAGAGCCGAGTTCGGCTTCTTGGGCGTTGTGGTATACACGCGAGTGCATACGCCTCGCTTCTGTGGACACCCTGCGAGGGCAGGCACTGTGCTCTTGGCAGCCTTGCTTTTGCGAGGCTTTCGCACTAATTGGTTAATCGTTGTCATCAATCACTCCGACGTTTTAAAAACAAAAGCTCGACCAATCTCGATCAGTCTCAATGGACGGTATTTTCCAGAGGCGTGATTATATCCAGGGGATTGGGCCGCGTCAACCATTCTTGGAGATTATTTTTGAAAATTTTAGAGCCCTGCCAAATCTTGCCTATTTAACAGGAAAACTCCTTCCGCCCCCGACTCAAATTCAAACCAAACAAATGGCAACTCTAAAAACGCCTCTTCTAGGTGCGCTTTGGAAGCCCCTACCTCACATAACAAAACCCCATTCTCATTCAAATGCCGGTAGGCCCCCATCAAAATCCGACGCGTGACATCTAGCCCATCGCCCCCAGACTCCAAGCCCAGCACAGGTTCGTGACGATACTCCAGCGGGAGCCGATCCATCTCCTCTTGATCCACATAGGGCGGATTGGCAATGATGACATCAAACGCCCCTAACGCATCTCGCCCATCGACACAGTCAAAAACATCCGCCTGCACAAAACGAACACGCGCTTTCAGGTTTTTCATGTCTTCTCGAGCACTTAAATTGTCTAGATTTTTATCCGCGACGCGCAAAGCATCCGGTGAAATATCCGTACCCACAACTTCCGCATCCTCAAAAACACCTGCGATCGCCAAAGCAATACAGCCACTGCCCGTGCATAAATCCAAAATACGCAAAGGCTTATCAGACGATACCCAAGGCTCAAAACGCGACAAAATCAACTCCGCCAGAGGCGATCTTGGGATCAGGACAGACTCGTTGACATAAAATGGCAATCCACAAAACCAAGCACGCCCCACCAAATAGGATAAGGGCTTGCGCGTTTCTATGCGTGCTTTTGTCCACGCTTCAATTTGATGCCACCCGTGATCTGACACCGGCAGTGCGCCCATACTTTCATCCGCATCTAAAGGCAATTCCATTGCGCTCAACACCAGATAGCACGCCTCATCCCATGGATTATCTGATCCATGGCCATAATGCAACTCTGAGCCCTCAAAGCGCGCATGTACCCATTCGATGGCACTCAGAATGGTTGATACCCTATTGTTTAACATTGTTTCCATAACACCCCCAACCACCCATACATGTGACAAAAGTCTAATGAATCTCTCTCCAAGCGTCAATGATAAAAATAAAATCGAACAGGGCCACCTCATGAAACTTGCTTGTCATGTTTTTTGATGCCAAGAGGGTTTAAAGAAATAAAAAATTAAATATGTTTTCTTAAAGCCTTTATTGGCAAGGCTTATCATGTCACCTCTCCCCTTGAGGGCTACGGCATGCACACATCTTTCTAACCTATTGAATTGGCAAGGCTTTCTTATTCCCTCCTCCCTTGTGGAGGAGGGTTAGGGTGGAGGGTTCATGTTGGCAATGCCTGTATTCAGTTGCCCCCCAACTACTGAACAGAAACTCTGCCTAAAGCTTGAAAACATTGGGCTCTGTCTTACCTGGAAATAAAGATCGCAAGATTCCCCTTTTTGCTTCTGAAAGCTTTTTCAAACTGCACCCTC
>JAHFRR010000107.1 GCA_023266165.1 Thiotrichales bacterium | reverse complement strand
TCCCTGGCATTCAGTACATGCCTGATCATCGCCTGATGCACTTCTGGCGCTTGAACTTGATGCACCAGCCACTCAAATAACTCCTGATCTTGGCAGTCCAACAACGCTTGAAAAGCCTGCTGGTTCTCAACAGAGGTGCTCGGATAACGATTCTGGGCGTACGCCCCCAAAATCAAATCCAGCTCGAGCATTCCGCGTCGACAGGCCCAGAGGATTCGGGAGTGGGTCATCATGCTCACAAGCCTCCTCTTCGTTGTAGATTATGCTATCATACCAGCAAATAACTCTGTTTGGGTATATTTAGGGTCAATGCAACATGAAAACACCTTGGCTTCCTTTCCCTTTTTTCAGCGCACTCGAGATCTCAGGACCCGATAGAGCACCTTTTTTACACGGCCAATTGACAGCCGATATTCACACGCTAGCGCCTCACCAACGTACCTGGGCTGCTTCTTGCAACACCCAAGGACGCATGGAAAGCCTAGGCATACTGGAAAATCAGGGCGATCGCTTCTATTTTTACGTCCCCACCTCGATTGCGCGTTCAACCTGGGTCAAACTGCAATTTTTTGCGAAATTCTCTAAAGTCACGATAAGCCTGGGGACTCTGCCTATTGCGATCAAGCTTGATGCTGACTTTACATCTCATCTTACCCCTGAATTTATGCAAGATCCCACAGCACATCAGGCCTCTCCGGATCTTCAAAATCAAATTCTACATCAGTGGATTCAGCACCAGATCCCCTGGCTCACACCTGACACCCTCAAGCGCTTTATCCCACAAGAGCTCGGCCTAGAACGCCTGGGGGCACTCTCGTTTGATAAAGGCTGCTATTTGGGGCAAGAAATTATTGCGCGCTTGCATTACAAAGGCTCGCTCAAAACCCACATGGTCTCGTTTGAATATCCGATCGCTCAGATCCCAAAAGCGTTGGGTGAGGTGGTATGCTCGATCGAGATGGGTGGACGCGTGTATGGATTGGCGCTCAGGCCTAAAGCCGCAAATCCACACGCAATCTAAAAAATATTTTTGTGACATTAAATTAGTTGATACTAGGTTAAATCTCTGGTAGATTGTGGGTGTTGATGTTGAAAAGAGGAAGTAGACAAGATGTGGCATGTGATAGAGTTCATAGAAAATGTGCTTGCACTTTATGATGCCAAGAAGGGGATCATCAAAACACTGCGAGGCAATGCACCTGAAATACAAGAGCTTGATCGTATCTCATTGGGTTTATCCAACTTATATGAATGGCCCGGTACTCAAAGCTCTCATGTGATTCCTCTTGCAAAAGGCTTACAAAATTTACGAGCGACTTATCTCGCGCAACCTGATATGCGATCTCCGCGCCCTCGTGCACGTACACGGGCACTTGGAGCGTTGCATGTGCATTTGGCACAGACGATTTGGCAAGATATTCAAGCAAACCCACGACACCCCTTATCCATTGGATTTTTACTGGCAATCAGTACATCGAATGGGCCTCGTTGCGACAGCGACCTGAGTTACTACCTGTATGCACTGAGTCTCGTATCAAAGCATCAGGAGAACTCTGTTTTTCATGCACGTATTGAAAACTGGCTCTTAACCCAAGCACAGGCAGGTGTAGGATGCCATCGATGGAAATGCTCGATGGCAATCAGTTTACTGAGCCATGTTTCAGAAGCAACACTGGCAACACTCCGGAACCTCGCAGAGCAAGGCTTTATGACTGAAGGCTATTTTGCCAATCTGTATGCACGCAACTACTATTTTAGCCATTTATTGCTCGCACTGGCGCGTCTTACACCCCCTGCACAGCAACCCAATCACCTAGACCTATTCCTCACTCTCACTCAAAAAATTGATCTCAACGACAACTCAACTGCCGCTGCTTTTTCTTACTTTGTCATGATGGAAGCCCTCACTGCCCTGCACGCTCTCAATGCAGAGCTCGCTGAGACCATAGGAATAGTTTTTTTCAAACTCGCTGCAGAACCTTACTTACTGACTTCATGCAAAGACTTACAGCAACGCTTTCAAGCGCAAGATCAAGCGCTCTATACGGCCTGCATGTCTGATCTACAAAAGAGAATACAAGAGCTCGGCGAGCGTTTGCGCACCCATACAGACTCAGAATCTGGATATCTCCTACTGGTCGATGCGCTATTGACGTGGGCATATGCCAATCGTGATCTAGATGATGCGCCTCATGCAACAGCAGCCAGTTGGGCTGTCACTCATTCTACTCGCCAGTTTTCAGCACTTAAAGACAGCACAGATTCTATTGATCGAGCATATATCGCAAAACATCTTCCGCTCGGTATCCCCAGCCCACAACGTATTGCCACTGCAAAAAATCCACTCAAATCCTTTCTCCGCCACCATGTTATGCCTATTTTGCATGCCTGGGATCAAGCACATACGCTCGAAATCACTGATACATCAATCCAGAAATTTTTGAAAGATCCAGCCTATTCACCAACGGCAATCGTTACAGAAGGCAAGCCTGAAATCAAGCAGGAAGATTCGATATCTGAGGCTTCAAATCACAGCTTCTGGTATCATGACAGGGACTCGTCAGAGCAGACAGGAATTGAGCTGAAACCCATGAAAAACTCACTCCCAGCGCTCCAAGCAACTGTTGCATCCTCCAATCAGCAATCCACACAAGCCAATACAACCACCAATGATTGAATCTCCTCATCTTGCTTGAGGGCACTCCACAGCTTCTGCTGCAAAGCTTCTAGAGAGAGCGTTTGCGTGTTAAACCATGATAGATCGATCACCCACTCAAGCATAATTTTCTCATTGAGATAGTGCAGCCTCAACTCCAGGAGCTGATCTTGAGGGACAACCTGCTCCCAAGCGCTTTGATAGCGTTTCAGGAGGTCTGCACGAGAGCGTAGCGGGCGGCGCAGGCGGTCTTCTGGGTGACACTCGACATCCACGTGAACTGTCACATCTTGAATGGCAGAATCGCTCTGCATCAAGCGCACACGCACCTGATGGCCAATATAGTGCCCTTCTGAAACCGTGATTTTGGGGGGGACTTCAATGTGCACATCTAAGAAAATCTGCCCGCCCATCCTGCGCGTACGCAAGTGGTGTAGGTGCAGCACCTGAGGGACATCTTCAATAATCTTCACAAGCTTTTCAGCCTCTTGAGAGGAGAGCCCGCCATCTGAAAGCTCATAGCCTGCTTTGAAAAACCACTTGATGCCCATCCTGACAATCAACGCCCCTACAATGAACGCCGCACTGGCATCCAAAAACGTCCACCCTAGCATAGAACCCAAGATCCCCACGGCGACAACAATCGATGCCAGAGAGTCCCCGCGGCTGTGTTCCGCGTTGGCATAGAGCATATCTGACTGGATATTTAAGGCAGCCCGTTTCATGTAGTAATGTCGGCACTCATTCAGTCCAATCGAGAGTAAGGCCACCAGTAATGTCCAAATATCTGGACGCAGGGTTTCATGATGCATAATCCTCACAATCGCATCATAGCCAATGGCCACACCGACAGCAATCAAGAATAACCCAATACATAGCGTCCCGAAGGTTTCAAAGCGACGATGGCCATAGGGATGGTTTTCATCGGCAACCCTTGAGCCACAATGTGCAGCGATCAATACCAAAAAATCACTGAGTAAATCTGAGAGCGAGTGTATCCCATCTGCGATCAAAGCAGGAGATCTCCCGATCATCCCTACACTGACTTTAATCACGGACAGGAAACAATTGAGCAACACGCTCATCAAGGTCAAGCGCTTGGCAACCTGATAGCGATCGTGTTCCGTTAATACGCTCATGCCATATCCTTAAAGCAACGTAGAGGCAAAACCCAATGGAGAATGGCCATCAAGCCATGCCCACCAATATAAGCCCATACAAAGCCTGAGAGATCTTGGTGTGTCACAATTAACATATATGCCAAATTCGGACAATCCCAAACAAACTTTGCCAGATAAAACCCAGCACCAGTAACGGTCATGCCTAACAAGACCAGAATCCCCAGGCCTTCAACCATCCCTGCAAGCCCCCCCATGGCACGCACTGGAATTTTACGCTGTTTCACGAGCGTTTGGATATCCAGAGCAATCATGGCGCGGCCTCGAGCAAAGATCCAGGGATAGAATAACGCGAGGCGCTTACGTGCAGCAATCAGATGATACAGCACATAGATCCAGATGACCACAAACAAAGTCCAGCCGGAGGCAAAGTGAATCGTCCGAAAGGTGTGCGGCCAACCAGGTGAGGTACCCACCCACGGCCCTGTGGCCAATTGAATGATCACGCCTACTGCAAAAATCAGATGACAGATCAGAGAAAACGGGTTCCAACGATGGTGCGAGCGACGCATGAAAACTCCTTCTAAAATCGATAGATCTCAGATGCTTATCATACCTGCCCTCGCCCAGTACTTCAACTTGATTCAATCTCCAGAGCAGGGCCACCTCATGAAACTTGCTTGTCATGTTTTTTGATGTCAGGAAGGTTTAAAGGAATAAAAATTAAATATGCCTTCTTAAAGCCTTTACTGATAAGGCTTTAAGTCGCCTCTCCCCTTGAGCTACGGCATGCACACATCTTTCTAACCTATTGAATTGGTAAGGCTTTCTTATCCCCTCCTCCCTTGCGGAGGAGGGCTAGGGTGGAGGGTTCATGTTGGCAGTGCCTGTATTCAGTTGCCTCCCAACTACTGAACAGAAACTCTGCCTAAAGCTTGAAAACATTGGGCTCTGTCTTACCTGGAAATAAAGATCGCAAGATTCCCCTTTTTGCTTCTGAAGGC